>NZ_FMDK01000418.1 GCF_900091995.1 Streptomyces sp. MnatMP-M17 | reverse complement strand
CGGGCGCGGGCGCTTCGGGCGCGGGCGGCTCGTACGGGCCCTTCCGCGCGCGGAAGACGGCCGTGAGGACCTCCGCCGGATCCTCGTCCGCACTGACATGGCCGAGCACGGTGGCGGCCGGGCGGCCCCGGAGCCGTACGAGCGCGAAGATGTCCCCGGCGCCCGGAGGCGGGCCGCCGAGCGCCGGACCGAAGGACAGCACCGGGCCGCCCAGGCTGTCCGGGCCGTCGAGATCGAGATCCAGTTCGGCCACGGCGATGGACGGTAACTCCGGTAACTCGGAAGGCCGTCCGCCGGACGCGCGCGCCGCAGACGCAGACGCAGACGCAGATGCGGATGTGGATGTGGATGTGGATGTGCTGGGTGTGTATGTCATCGGCTCCCCCGTCGGTGATGCGGCACCCGCCGTCACTTCTCCCGCAGCCGGCCCACCCGGCTCAGCGTCCGCTGCGCGTATCCCGCCAGCCTCGGCCGGCTTCTGACGAAGCTGTGCGCCCTGCGGGACGGCTCCCGGCTGAGCCAGTAGAGAGCCGCCCGCGCGCCCGGTCGCGCCACGGAGCCCTCGTACACCCGCAGTCCGCCGGTCTTGAGCGCGTCCTTGTACTCGGCGGCCCCGCGCCCCAGATCGAGCGTATGGATCCCGGCCGCCGCGGCGGCCTCGGCCATCCGCAGATGCAGGATCAGTCCCGGTGAGTACTTGGCGAACGCCGGATCGTAAGCCGGGAACCAGCAGGCCAGCACCGTGCGCGAGCGCAGCCCGAAGTGCGCGGCGACCGGCCGGTCCGCGGCATAGAGCACGGAGAGCACACCGGAGCAGCCCGGCGCGCGGGTCTCGGCCAACTGCCGTACGAGCGCGCGGATCCACTCCTTGGCGAAGCGGTCACGGCGGCCCGTCCTGCGGTACTGCGCGGACTTCCACTCCATGAGCGTGCGCAGGGCCGCCGGGTCGCGTTCGTCGAAGACGAAGCGGACCTCGCCCGCCTGGCGGCCGAGCCTGCGCTCCTTCGCGGTCGTCGTCCTGAAGAACTTGGGCGACCGCGCGCGCAGGCCCGTCTCGTATGCTTCGTATCCCTCACGGACATCGATGACCGGAGACTCGAACTCCTCGGCCGCGGCCGGGACGAACAGCTCCTGTCCGGCTTCCAGATTGTCGAACTCCCAGGCGGAGAGCGCGCAGGCCTTCAGCAGACCGGTCGGCGACAGCCGCAGGCCGCTGCGGAACACGCCTCCCTGTACATCGGACACACCGAGGCCGATGGCCCTGCCATGCCCCAGCGGCCCTGTCTCGTACGGAAAGAAGCCGACGGGCTCGCCATACCGATCCCCGGGGCTTCCCCCGCTGCCCTCGCCTCCGGCGCCGTACCCGTACAGCTCCTCCCGCACCACCGCCACCCGGGCGCCGGGCCGTACGCGGCCGACGGCGCGCGTGAACTCCGGCTCCATGAACGGGCTGGCAGGCGCGCCGGACAGGGCCCGTAACGCGCGCCACGCGTCGATCTCGGTCTCGTCGAGATCCGCCGGCGCGGCAATTCGGATACGCGCCCGATGGCGCGCGGCACTACGTACGTCAGTCATTTCGACCCCCCGGTCCCCAACCCCACCGAAAGGACGGTACCGACCCAAATCGTTCCGGGATAGTGCGCGGCGACCATTCGCCAGAGGCCGAACAACTACTGTCCGAAGTGGTCCGATCGCACATAGGATCGCAGGACGCATCGACCGCGACGTTCGCCCGGGAGGAGGTCTCCATGCTCATGCCACACCGGACGCATCCGATGAGCGGCTTCCCCCAGGCCGCCCATGCCGCCCTGCTGACACAGGAGGCCACCGCCCGCGTCGTGCTTCCCGGCGCTGCGCCGGCCATGGCGGTGGTCGGGCGCGAGGCGCTCAAGGAGTTCATCGGCCGCCCGCATGTCGCCAAGGGCGCCGGGCACTTCACGGCGCTGCGCGAGGGACGAATTCCGGACGGAGCGCCCGCCGGGCGCGGCGGTGTGGTTGATCTACGCGCGAAGGAGGGCACCGCGGCCGATCCCGGTGCCGAAGCCAACGCCGATCTCGACCTCGGTCCCGGCCCGGGTACCACCGCCAACACCTACGCCGACGCCGGTTTGGACGCTGGTGTGGCGGAGTTTCGTGGACAACAGTGTGAGCGAACTGCCCATGGTGCCCGGGTAGTCCGCCGCGTGTTCGATTGTGGTTGTCAGCTCACGTAGTCATCGGACCGTACTCATCTCGGGTGGTCATAGACGTAGTCCCACGGCCAGGGCGATCGTGAGCCCGAGCGTGCAGACCGCGACGACGAACCACGTCTGATGTTTCGCTTCGGGCGTCATGGTCGGCCTCGTCCTTCGCGCTCACGCAGATAGTCCATGAATGTGCGGCACATCCGTGCCATGGCCCGCATATGGACCCAGTTGGCCATGGCCCCGTCGCCCGGCCCGCTCTCCGTCAGGTCGTACCAGTCCTTGAGCGCACCCTTCGCCCGCACCGTGTGCTCCGCCTCGGGCACCCTCTCGACCACGGCCACGAGCCGCGCTCCATGGGCGATGAGCCGCTCGGTGAGATCGGCGATCTCCTGCGGCGGAGGCATCAGACGATGGGGAGCCAGGGCGCGATCGGCGTCGAAGGCGATCGCGTCGAAGTCCACGGCTATGGAGGTGGCATCGTGGGCCATGGCCTCGGTGTGCGCGTTTTCGTCTGTGCTGCCGGCTCTGTGGTCTGTCACTGTGGTCACCTTGGCCCCCGTCTTCGTGTGATCGGCGTCTACGAAGAGAAAACCGCGTTATCAGCCTCCACGAGTACCGTGGAAGCAGGTCTGAGAATGAAAGCCATGAACGCACTGGGGGAGTTGAGAGCATGGCGAGTAACTCACGCACACCCAATACCGGGCTGGCCTGCCTGCTTGAGCAGGCGAAGTGGTCCCGTTCGCAGTTCGCGCAAATCATCAACCGCATGGGTGCCGAAGCCGGTCTCGAGCTTCGCTACGACCAGTCCGCCGTCTCCCACTGGGTCGCGGGCACCATGCCGAAAGAGCAGGTCAGACCCCTGATACTGGAGGCGTTCGCGCGGAAGCTGAACCGGCCGGTGACACACTCGGAGGCCGGTCTCGCGGTCGCTGCGTCCGGCTTTTCCGCTGCGCGTACGTCCGTACACGGGGCTGTACACGGGTCTGCGCAAACGTCTCTGCACGCCTCACCGGACGGTCCGGCGGCGGCTCGCCTCAACACCGTTGAAGAACTCGTCGACATGGGACGGGCGGACATGGATCCGTCCCGCCGTGGCCTGATCGCGGCGGGTCTGTTTTCGGCCGCCGTCGTCGTCCCGCTGTTCCCGGATCTGGCGCAGGCCGCCACTCCGCCGCCGGCCGCTCCGGGGAAGCGGACGGTCCGGATCGGCGCACCTCAGGTGCAGGCCGTAAGGACGATGACGGACCGGATCGCCAATATCCTCGATGAACTCGGAGGCGGTCACGCGCGTCCTATGGCCGCCGCGTTCCTGGTGAACACCGTGATGCCCTGGCTGAAAGCGGAGGCCGCGGAGCGCGTACGGAACGACATGCTGGCCGCCGCGTCCGATCTGGTCTATCTGACCGGATGGATGGCGATGTACGAGCGCGCACACGGGCTCGGCCAGCGCTACTACCTCAGGGCACTCGAACTGGCGGGCGCCGCCGAGGACCATGTCACGTACTGCCGCACACTGCGCGGCATGTCCCTCCAGGCGTCCAATCTCGGTTACGGCAGGCGGGCGTTGGAACTCGCCGACTCGGCCGCCGAGGCCTCCTCGAAGGCGGAGCCGCGCCTTCAGGCGTTCCTGTCGGGACAGCAGGCCCACGCCGCCTCGATGGTCGGCGACAAGCGCCAGGCCTTCACACGGCTGCGCGAGACGGAGACGGCGCTGGCCAAGGCGGACAACCGGCGGGAGTCGATCGGCGGCTACGACCAGACCGCCTATCTCTTCCATGTGTCGCACGTGCTGTACGAGTTCAAGGACCTGCCGGGCTCGATCTCGGCGCTCCAGCAGTCCTTGAAGGCGCAGCAGAAGAACGAGCGCCAGGGCCGGGTCCACTTCCTCGCGGTGCTGGCTCAGCGCCAGTTGGAGCTGGGCCATCTTGAGGCCGCGTGCGGGAGCTGGTGGCAGTTCCTGGACGACTACGAGCATGTGTCCTCGGCGCGCGGGGACCAGCACTTCGAGACGATGCGGCGGCGGCTGAAGCCGTACGCGAAGACGCGCGCGGTGCAGCGGCTGCGGCCGAGGATGGACGAGGTCGCGGTACTGAAGGGCTGAGCATCGGTCCTCGGAACATCAGAGCATGCGCACACCGCCACGCCAGACGGAGGAGACCAGGGGGACTCCCGGGCGGTAGGCCAGATGAACATGGCTCGGGGCGTCGAGAAGGACGAGGTCGGCGCGGGCACCGGGCGTGACACGGCCGATGTCCTGGCGGCGCAGGGCCGCCGCGCCACCCGCGGTGGCCGACCAGATCGCCTCGTCGGGAGTCATGCCCATGTCGCGTACGGCAAGGGCGATGCAGAACGGCACGGACGAGGTGAAGGACGAGCCCGGATTGCAGTCGGTGGAGAGCGCGACGGTCGCGCCCGCGTCGAGCAGACGGCGGGCGTCCGGCCAGTCGGCGCGGGTGGAGAACTCCGCGCCGGGAAGGAGTGTCGCCACGGTGTCGCTGTGGGCGAGCGCGTCCACATCGGCGTCGGTGAGGTGGGTGCAGTGGTCGGCGGAGGCGGCGTCGAGTTCGACGGCGAGCAGCACTCCGGGACCGTACGAGAGCTGATTGGCGTGGACACGGGGCTGGAGGCCCTGCGCCAGGCCCGCGGTGAGGATCGCGCGGGCCTGGTCGCCGTCGAAGGCGCCCTGTTCGCAGAAGACATCGATCCAACGGGCGTATGGAGCACAGGCGTCGAGCATCTCGCCGGTGACGAGGGCGACATAAGCGGCGGGATCGTCGGCGTACTCGGGCGGGACGATGTGCGCGCCGAGATAGGTGACCTCGTCGGTGTGATCGCAGGCGATACGCACGGCGCGGGCCTCGTCCTGGACGGTGAGCCCGTAGCCGGACTTGGTCTCCATAGTGGTGGTGCCCTGACGGAGCGCCTCGGCGAGATAGCGCGCGACATTGGCGGCCAGCTCGGGATCGGTCGCGGCGCGGGTGGCGGCGACGGTGGTGCGGATGCCGCCCGCGGAGTAGGCGCGTCCGGACATCCGGGCGTTGAACTCCTCGGTGCGGTCACCGGCGAAGACGAGATGGGAGTGGGAGTCCACGAAGCCGGGAACGGCGGCCCGGCCGCCCGCGTCGACGGCGTTGTCAGTGGCGGGTGCTTTGCTTGATTCACCGACCCAGGCGATGTGGTCGCCGTCGATGACGACGGCCGCGTCCTGGATCAGACCGATGGGGGTTCCGTCACCGAGGGAGGAGTCGTTGGTGACCAGACCGGCGATGTTGGTGATGACGGTGGACGTGGGCGTGGTCGTGGCCGCGGTCATGGTGGTGGTGATGCTCATGGCGGGCGTTCTCTCCTCCGGCGGCTTCGGCCTGCGCGGCTCGGGTGGCTTGCGCGGCTCGGGTGGCCCGGGTGGCCTGGGCGCTGTAAGGCGTGCGAGGACTGTCGGGATTCCAGGAGTTGTCGGGAGTCCGGGAGCTGTCAGCCGCGCAGGGCCCCGATGGACTCGGCGAGGGCTTCGGGCACATCGGGCACGAGCGTATGGAGCCCGTCCCGTACGAGATGACGGCCGCCCACGACGGTGTGGCGTACATCCGCCGCGGAGGCGGCGAATACGGCGGTCTCCGCTCCGAGCCGTGCCAGCGGGCCCGCTGTTCTGACCGTGTCGAGCGCGATCGTGACGAGATCGGCGAGTGCGCCGGCCTCGATCCGGCCCGCCTCCGGCCGCCCGAGCGCCGCGTGGCCGCCGGCGGTGGCGGCGTGGAGGAGGGACGCGGCGGTCCAGTGGCCGCGGCTGCGGGAGCGCAGCCGTTCGTTCAGCTCCATCGCGCGGGCCTCTTCGAGGAGGTCGATCACGGCATGGCTGTCGCTGCCGAGCGACAGCGGCGAGCCCGCGCGCTGAAGACGGGCCGCCGGGCCGATGCCGTCGGCCAGATCGCGTTCCGTGGTGGGACACATACAGGTGCCGGTGTGGCCGGCGCCCAGCAGGCCGATGTCCTCGTCGGTGAGATGTGTGTTGTGGATCCCGGTGGTGCGTGCGCCCAGCACACCGTGGTCGGCCAGGAGCCGGGTGGGCGTGCGGCCGTGGACGGCGAGACAGGAGTCGTTCTCCGCGGTCTGTTCGGAGAGATGGACATGGAGCGGGGCCCGGCGCGCCTCGGCCCATTCGGCGACGGTGGCGAGCTGTTCGGCCGGTACGGCGCGTACGGAGTGGATGGCGGCACCGATCAGGGCGTGGTCACTGTCCTTGAGCGCGGAGACGCGCTCGGCCCAGGCGTCGGCGGTGCCGTCGGAGAAGCGGAGCTGATGGCGCTCCAGCGGCACGCCGCCACGGCGCTTGCTGAGACCGGCGGAGAGATAGGCGGTGTCGAGGAGCGTGATCCGGATCCCGGCCTCGGCGGCTGCCGCGATCAGGGCTTCGCCCATCGCGTTCGGATTGCCGTAGGGCGTGCCGTCCGGCGCGTGGTGGACATAGTGGAACTCACCGACGGCCGTGATACCGGCCAGCGCCATCTCGGCGTACACGGCGCGGGCGAGCGCGTGGTACGAGTCCGGAGTGAGCCGGGCGGCGAAGCCGTACATGAACTCGCGCCAGGTCCAGAAGGTGCCGGAGCCGACCTGGACGGTGGAGCGCAGGGCGCGGTGGAAGGCATGGGAGTGGGCGTTGGCCAGTCCTGGGAGAGTCAGCCCGCGCAGTACGGTCGCGCCGGGCGGCGGCGCCGGGACACCGCTGCGCACCTCGGTGATCCGGCCGTCGTCGGCGGTGACACCGACGGTCACACCGGGCTCGACATGGTTGTCGTGCCAGGCGTGCTCCAGCCAGTACAGGACGTCGGGCGGCCGGTGGGCGGCCGGTGCGGGGCCGGTCTCCGGTGTGCTCCGTGGGACTCGGGCGGCCTCCGCGATGGCGGCGGGCGTCATGATCCGTGTCCTTCCCGGCGCCGCTGTCGGCCGGGCGGGCTTGGGCCGCTCCGCGGACGGACGTGCTGCCGCTGTCGGCTGCGTCATGTGCACGCGAGTCCTTCCAGTACGTCGGCGAGTGCCAGGATCCCGGCCACGCAGTCGTCCTCGGCGGCGTACTCGGCCGGAGAGTGCGAGACACCGGTGGGATTCCGTACGAACAGCATGGCGGTGGGGATGGAGCCGGACAGAATACCCGCGTCATGTCCCGCGCCGGTGCCGAGGACAGGGACGGCGGACCGGGCGCCGGGACGCTGTCCGAGGATCTTGCCGAGTTCGTCCCGCAGGGCGTGCTCGAATTCGACGACGGGAGTGAAGGACTCACGAACGACCCGCAGTTCGACACCGGCGCGGTCCGCGTGGGCGCGGGCGGCGGATTCGATACCGGCGACCACGGTGTCCAGGGCGGACTGGTCGGCGGCGCGGGAGTCGAGCCAGCCGCGGACGAGGGAGGGAATGGCGTTCACTCCGTTGGGCTCGACGGAGACCTTGCCGAAGGTGGCGAGGGCCCCGGCGAGTTCCGCCTCACGGCGGGCGGCGAGCACGGTCTCGGCGTAGGTCAGCATCGGGTCACGGCGGTCGGCGAGCCGGGTGGTGCCCGCGTGGTTGGCCTCGCCGTGGAAGTCGAACCGCCAGCGGCCGTGCGGCCAGATCGCGGACGCGATACCGACAGGGTCGCCGGAGAGATCGAGCGCGCGGCCCTGCTCCACATGGAGTTCGATGAACGCGCCGATTCGTGCGAGCCGTTCGGGATCGGGCCCGATGGCGGACGGATCGTGTCCCGCCGCCTCCATCGCCCGGGGCAGCGGAACACCGTCTCCGTCGCGCAGTTCATGGGCCTTCTCAGCGGTGAGCCGGCCCGCGCTGAGCCGGGAGCCGACGCAGGCGAGCCCGAAGCGCGCGCCTTCCTCGTCACCGAAGTTGGTGATGGCGACGGGCCTGGTGAACCGCGCTCCCCTGCGGCGCAGTTCATCGAGCGCGGCGAAGGAGGAGACAACACCGAGAGGGCCGTCGAAGGCGCCGCCGTCGGGTACGGAGTCGAGATGCGAGCCGGTGACCACGGCGTCACCGGCGAGCGGGGCGCCG
>NZ_FMDK01000424.1 GCF_900091995.1 Streptomyces sp. MnatMP-M17 | reverse complement strand
GGCGGCTCTCGGACCGGCCGCCGCGCACACGGCACGGGCCACCTTCGCCGCCAGTCTCTTCCAGGCCGGCGGGATCGAACCGGTCCACGAGCCGGTGTCGGTCGACGCGGACACCGCCGCCGACGCCTTCACCCGCAGCGGAGCGTCCGTCGCCTGCCTCTGCTCCAGCGACACGCTCTACACCGAGCACGCCGTGCCCGTCGCGGCTGCGCTCAAGTCCGCCGGCGCGCTGCGGGTCTTTCTCGCCGGCCGGCCCGGCGAGCACCGTGAGACATATCTGGAGGCCGGAGTGGACGAGTTCGTCGTCGCGGGCGGCGACGCGGTCGCCGTCCTCACCTCCGTACTCGACCGGATGGGAGTGGCGTGATGGCGATCCCCGACTTCACCGAGATCGGCCTGTCCGAGACCGGCCCGGGACCCGGTGACAGCGCCGCGGTCACCGAGGACCAGTGGCGTACGGCCATCAAGGAGCGGACCGGCCGCGCGGACGGCGAGCTGGTCTGGCAGACGCCCGAGGGCATCGCCGTCAAGCCGCTCTACACCGCGCAGGACACGGCGGGCCTCGACTTCCTCGCCACGTATCCGGGCATCGCGCCGTATCTGCGCGGCCCGTACCCGACGATGTACGTCAATCAGCCCTGGACGATCCGGCAGTACGCCGGCTTCTCCACCGCCGAGGAGTCCAACGCCTTCTACCGGCGCAATCTCGCCGCCGGACAGAAGGGCCTGTCGGTCGCCTTCGATCTGCCGACGCACCGCGGCTACGACAGCGACCATCCGCGGGTGACCGGCGATGTCGGGATGGCGGGCGTGGCCATCGACTCCATCTACGACATGCGGCAGCTCTTCGACGGCATCCCGCTGGACCGGATGAGCGTGTCGATGACGATGAACGGCGCCGTACTGCCCGTACTCGCCCTCTACATCGTGGCCGCCGAGGAGCAGGGCGTACCGCCCGAGAAGCTGGCCGGGACCATCCAGAACGACATCCTCAAGGAGTTCATGGTCCGCAACACCTATATCTATCCGCCGAAACCCTCGATGCGGATCATCTCCGACATCTTCGCGTACACCTCGCGCAAGATGCCGCGCTACAACTCCATCTCCATCTCCGGCTATCACATCCAGGAAGCGGGCGCGACGGCCGATCTGGAGCTGGCGTACACCCTCGCGGACGGCGTGGAGTATCTGCGCGCCGGGCTCGGCGCGGGGCTCGACGTGGACGCGTTCGCGCCGCGGCTCTCCTTCTTCTGGGCGATCGGCATGAACTTCTTCATGGAGATCGCCAAGCTGCGGGCCGCCCGGCTGCTGTGGGCCAAGCTGGTCAAGAAGTTCGATCCGAAGAACGCCAAGTCGCTTTCGCTGCGCACCCATTCACAGACCTCCGGCTGGTCGCTCACCGCGCAGGACGTTTTCAACAACGTCACACGCACCTGTGTGGAGGCGATGGCCGCCACCCAGGGCCACACGCAGTCGCTGCACACCAACGCACTGGACGAGGCGCTGGCCCTGCCCACCGACTTCTCGGCCCGTATCGCCCGCAACACGCAGTTGCTGCTCCAGCAGGAGTCGGGCACGTGCCGGGTGACCGATCCCTGGGGCGGCAGCGCGTACGTCGAGAAACTGACGTACGACCTGGCGCGGCGCGCCTGGCAGCACATCGAGGAAGTCGAGGCGGCGGGCGGTATGGCGCAGGCCATCGACGCGGGAATCCCCAAGCTCCGGGTGGAGGAGGCCGCCGCGCGTACGCAGGCGCGGATCGACTCCGGGCGGCAGCCGGTCATCGGTGTCAACAAGTACCGGGTGGAGAGCGGCTCGGACGAGCAGATCGATGTCCTCAAGGTCGACAATTCCTCGGTGCGGGCCCAGCAGATCGAGAAGCTGCGGCGGCTGCGCGCCGAGCGGGACGAGAACGCCTGCCAGGACGCGCTGCGGGCGCTTACGGCGGCGGCGGAGGCGGGTCCCGGGGGCGCGGGTTCCGGCGCCGGCCTTGAGGGAAATCTGCTGGCGCTCGCGGTGAACGCGGCCCGCGCGATGGCCACGGTCGGTGAGATCTCGGGCGCCCTGGAGAAGGTGTACGGGCGTCACTCGGGCCAGATCCGTACGATCTCCGGTGTGTACCGGAACGAGGCAGGCACCTCCCCGGCCGTGGAGAGCACCCGTGCCGTGGTCGAGGAATTCGAACGGGCCGAGGGACGCCGTCCGCGCATCCTGGTGGCCAAGATGGGGCAGGACGGCCATGACCGCGGCCAGAAGGTGATCGCGACGGCCTTCGCCGACCTGGGCTTCGACGTCGATGTCGGCCCGCTGTTCCAGACGCCGGCCGAGGTGGCGCGGCAGGCGGTCGAGGCGGACGTCCATATCGTCGGCGTCTCCTCGCTGGCGGCCGGGCATCTCACACTCGTACCGGCGCTGCGCGAACAGCTCGCGGCGGAGGGCCGCGAGGATATCATGATCGTCGTCGGCGGAGTGATCCCGCCGCAGGACATCGAGGAACTGCGGCGTGCGGGCGCGGCGGCGGTCTTCCCGCCGGGCACGGTGATTCCGGACGCGGCGCGGGATCTGCTGAGTGCGCTGGGGGAGTCGCTGGGGCATGAGGGGTACGGGGCGGGCGGCGCCGGGGGCGCAGGGGGCGCCGAGGGCGCGGCGTACGGTGCGGGCGGGCGGTGAGCGCGT
Source organism: Streptomyces sp. MnatMP-M17 (assembly GCF_900091995.1). Taxonomy (GTDB): domain Bacteria; phylum Actinomycetota; class Actinomycetes; order Streptomycetales; family Streptomycetaceae; genus Streptomyces. The sequence goes on along the minus strand of NZ_FMDK01000424.1, from coordinate 5,519 downwards.
GCCGCCGCGGATCGACATCGACAGTTACGTCAAGGGCGTGCTGGACGGGTCCCGTTCGTACATCGCCCGTGCCGTCACCCTCGTCGAGTCCACCAGGCCCGACCACCGCAGGCTGGCCCAGCAGCTTCTGACCGAGCTGCTGCCGCACTCCGGGAAGGCGCGCCGGATCGGGATCAGCGGTGTGCCCGGTGTCGGCAAGTCGACTTTCATCGACGCGCTGGGAACGCTGCTCACGGGCCTCGGCCACCGGGTCGCGGTGCTGGCCGTCGATCCGTCCTCCACCAGGACGGGCGGATCCATCCTGGGCGACAAGACACGGATGGAGCGACTGGCGGTGGACCCGGCGGCGTTCGTACGCCCGTCGCCCACGGCGGGCACGCTCGGCGGCGTCGCCAAGGCGACCAGGGAGACCATCATCGTGATGGAGGCGGCGGGATACGACGTCGTCCTGGTGGAGACCGTGGGCGTCGGCCAGTCCGAGACGACGGTGGCCAATATGGTCGACTCCTTCCTGCTGCTCAGCCTCGCCCGTACCGGCGACCAGCTCCAGGGCATCAAGAAGGGCGTGCTGGAACTGGCGGACGTCATCGCCGTCAACAAGGCCGACGGCCCGCACGAACGCGACGCGCGCTCCGCCGCGCGTGAACTCGCGGGCGCGCTGCGGCTGATGCATCCGGTGGACGCGGCGTGGACGCCGCCGGTGCTGAGTTGCAGCGCGCGGGAGGGTACGGGGCTGGACGCGGTGTGGGAGCGGCTGGAACAGCACCGGGCGGTCCTCGGCGCGGACGGCCGCCTGTCCAGGAAGCGCAGCGACCAGCAGGTCGACTGGACCTGGTCGATGGTCCGCGACCACATCCTGGACCGACTGCGCGAGCACCCGGGCGTACGGGAGCTGACGCCGACGCTGGAACGGGAGGTACGGGAGGGAACGCTGACGGCGACGCTGGCGGCGGAACGGATCATCGAGACGCTGCGCCTCCCGGCGGTGGGCCGTGGTGCGGGCTGAGGTGGCTCGGTGCGCCCTCCCGCCCGGACGCGGGGTTTCCCGCCCGGCCCGGGCACCCGCCAAGCCCGTCCGGCGTTTACGGTCAGTCGGTGCAGAGCGGCCGGGGCACCGGGCTTCGCCCGCGTGACGGCTTCCCGCGTGACGTCTCAGTGGCCCGGGCCCGAGGTCAGGACCATGCGGAAGCGGGCCTTGCTCGCGAGCATCTTGTCCAGCGCCGGGCCGGCCTCGGTGAGTGGTACTTCCTCGGTCATGGGCCGGATACCGGTGAGGGCCGCGAAGCGCAGGGTCTCCTCGACCTCGCGCGAGGTGCCGGAGGCATGGCCGTACACCTTGCGTGTACCGGTGATCAACTGCATCGTGCTGATCTGGAGCGGTTCCGGATGGAGTGCGATGACGATCAGTTCGCCGCGGTGGCCCAGCCCGTCCAGGGTGTCGGTCGCCGCCTTGCTGTTGGTCGCGGTGTTGAGGACCACCTTGGCGCCGCCGAGGGCCCTCAGCTCCGCCGCGACGTCCTGGCTCCGGTTGTCGATGTAGTGGCGCGCCCCCAGCTCGCGCGCGAGCGGCTCCTTGTCCTTTCCGCGTGCGATGGCGACCGTCTCGAATCCCATCTTGTCCGCGAACTGCACACCGAGATGGCCGAGTCCGCCGACGCCGATGATGGCGACCAGATCGCCGGGACGGGCGGCGCTGCGGCTGAGCGCGCCGCACACGGTGACACCGGCGCAGCCCATCGGCGCCGCGTCCACGAAGCTGAAGCCGTCAGGGATACGGGCCAGGGCCGAGGCGGGCACCACGACCGTGTCGGCGTAGCCGCCGGGATAGGCCAGGCCCGGCGTCTGGAGAGTGGCGCAGTTGATGGCGTCACCGTCACGACACGCCACACAGTGGCCGCAGTTGCCGCCGAACCAGCCGACGGCGACACGCTGTCCCTTCTCGAACTCCTCGACACCGTCACCGATGGCGTCGATGCGTCCGGCGATCTCATGGCCCGGGACCATCGGGAACGGCGCTCCGGGGAATCCGCCCTCGATCATCACGGCATCGGTGTGGCAGACGCCGCAGGCCTCGACGGCGACCCGCACCTGGCCGGGACCGGGCTCGCGGAACTCCTTCTCGACGAGATGCGGGGCCGCGCCCGGCCGGTCGACCTGCATGGCGCGGTAGGTACGAGTCTTGGTGCTGGTCATCACTGGCCCCCATTACGTGTGGGCATGCATGAGGTGTAGGCATGTCGGTGGGCATGTCGATATGCGCGCTGTGTGTCTGCTCGCGGGCGCGGACCGGTCATTCCAGTCTCCGTCCCGGTGGCTCCCGCCGCATTCCAGGCCGTGCCCCACGGGTGTCCGGCCAGGTCACGCCGTGAAAGGCTGGGAGCCGCCGCCGAGGGCCACGACGCCAGGGATTCGAGGGCCACGGACATGCGCGTATGCCAGAGGGGACACCGTATGGATCACCAGAAGCTCCGGCAGCGGTTCGCGACGCTGACCACCGCCCATGTCGCCGACGCCTGCATCCGCGCACGCGTGCCCGTGCGCTGTGCGCCACCGGCCGTACGGTCCGTCGTACCGGGCGGCCGGGTGGTGGGCCGGGTGGCTCCCGCCCGCCATGCCGGCAGTGTGGACATCTTTCTGGAGGCGTTCGAACAGGCCGCGCCCGGCGATGTGCTGGTGGTCGACAACGGCGGACGGACCGACGAGGCGTGTGTCGGCGATCTCGTCGTGCTGGAGGCCGGTGCCGCAGGGCTGGCGGGCGTGGTGATCTGGGGACTGCACCGCGACACCGCCGACATCCGCGAGATCGGACTGCCGGTCTTCAGCGCGGGATCGACGCCGACCGGCCCTCAGCGCCTGGACGCCCGTTCCGAGGGCGCGGTGGAGTCCGCCACCGTGGGCGAGTGGACGGTGGGTCACGAGGATCTGGTCCTGGGTGATGACGACGGTGTGCTCTTCGTACCGGCCGACCGTGCCGAGGACCTTTTCACGCTCGCGGAGAGCATCCGCGACACCGAGCGGCGCCAGGCCGAGCGCATCCGTTCCGGTGTGTCCCTGCGCAGCCAGGTGCGGTTCGACACTTATCTCGCCGCGCGTCGGCAGACGCCTTCCCTGACCTTCCGCGACCATCTGCGGGCCGTGGGCGGAGCCATCGAGGAGTGACCGCTGAGGAGTGACCGCGCGTTACGGCAACTCGGTCGCCCTGGCCGGCCCGGTCGGCTCCGCGCGGCCCCGCGCCTCAGCCGATGCTGAATGCGCCCTCCGGCGGTCGCGGAGAGGGCACCGCCCCGCTGTCCCGTACCGCCGTCGCGCTCCCGATGAACCGCCGTAGCGACGCGCCGTGTTCGACCCGTGCGGGAAAGGCGTCGGACGCGGTACGGCGGGCCAGCGAGGCCGTGTCGACCGGGCGCTGCGAGGCGACCAGTACGGCATTGCCGAAGCGCCGGCCACGGAGCACGCCCGGCTCCGCGATCAGGGCCAGCTCCTCGAAGACCGCCGCGAAGGTGGCCAGTTGGGAGCGGAGGAAGTCGAAGGGCGCGCCGTCGGCGAGATTGGCGGCATAGATCCCGTCGGGCCCGAGGACCCGCGCGGCCTCCCGCGCGTACTCGACGGAGGTGATGTGCGCGGGCACCCGGGAACCGCCGAACACATCCGCGATCAGCACATCCACCGAGCGCGCGGGCGCGGCTTCGAGCCGCTGGCGGGCATCCGCGCTCTGTACGGTGATGCCGCTGCCGTCCGGTATCGGCAGCCGCTCGGCGACCAGTGCCAGCAGCCCGGCGTCGGCCTCCACCACACACTGCGCCGAGCCGGGCCGGGCCGCGGCCACATAACGTGGCAGTGTGCAGCCACCGCCGCCGAGATGGAGCACGGTGAGCGGCTCGCCGTCCCGGGCGGCGCAGTCGACCACATGGGCGAGGCGCCGTACGTACTCGAACTCCAGATGTGCCGGATCGTCCAGATCGACATACGACTGCGGCGCTCCGTCGACCGTCAGCAGCCAGGCCCGCTCCCGGTCCACATCGGGCAGCAGCTTCGCGGTGCCGCTGTCCACGGCGCGGATGACGGGGATCGGCTCGTTCACCGTCCCATTGTGCGCCGTCCGCGCATACGGTCCCGCGCCCGCCCTCCCGTACAGGGAAGACGGACGCGGGCCCTCGGCGCCAAGGGCTCGGCGCCAAGGGCTCGGAGCAGCGAGGCTCAGAGCAGCGACGTGACCGTACCGGCGCCGACCGTACGACCGCCCTCACGGATCGCGAAGCCGAGCCCCGGCTCCAGCGGCAGATCACGGCCCAGCTCCACGGTCAGTGTGACCGTGTCGCCGGGACGCGCGACGGCCGTCTCGCCCAGGTCGATGTCACCGACCACATCCGCCGTACGGATATAGAACTGTGGCCGGTACCCACTGCCGACCGGAGTGGTGCGGCCACCCTCACGTGTGGAGAGCACATACACCTGTGCGGTGAAGCGTCGGCTCGGTACGAGACTGCCCGGCGCCGCCACCACATGGCCGCGGCGCACCGCGTCCCGTGGCATTCCGCGCAGCAGCAGCGCGACATTGTCGCCGGCCTCGGCGGACTCCATCGGCTTGCCGAACGTCTCCAGACCGGTCACCACCGTCTCCACATCGGCGCCCAGCACCTCCACGCGGTCGCCCACGCGCACCGTGCCGCGCTCGACGGCGCCGGTGACGACCGTGCCGCGGCCGGTGATGGTGAGCACGTTCTCCACCGGGAGCAGGAACGGCGCGTCCGTGTACCGGACGGGCATCGGCACATAGGTGTCGACGGCGTCGAGCAGCGCCTCCACGGCCGCGGTCCAGCGCGGGTCGCCCTCCAGGGCGCGCAGCCCCGACACCCGGACGACGGGCGCCGCGTCGCCGCCGTAGCCGTGCTCGGTGAGCAGTTCGCGCACCTCCAGCTCGACCAGGTCGGTCAGCTCGTCGTCGCCCGCGTCGGCCTTGTTGAGGGCGACGACGATGTGGTTGACACCGACCTGGCGGGCCAGCAGCACATGCTCGGCGGTCTGCGGCATGATCCCGTCGAGCGCCGAGACGACGAGGATCGCGCCGTCGAGCTGGGCGGCGCCGGTCACCATGTTCTTGATGTAGTCGGCGTGGCCCGGCATGTCCACATGCGCGTAGTGCCGGGTGTCCGTCTCGTACTCGACGTGCGAGATGTTGATGGTGATCCCGCGGGCGGCCTCCTCCGGAGCCCGGTCGATCCGGTCGAACGGTACGAACGTGCCGGTCCCGCGGTCGCTGAGGACCTTGGTGATCGCGGCGGTCAGTGTGGTCTTGCCGTGGTCGACATGGCCCATGGTGCCGATGTTCAGATGCGGCTTGGTGCGCACGTATGCCGTCTTGGGCATGGTTCCTTCCAGGAACTCGAAGCGTGAGAGGGACCCCGGGGCCTTGCCGACCCTCCCCCTGCGGGGTCCGCCGGACGATCCGGGAAGGGTCAGCTTCGGGCGCCGTCGACGGGCGCCGAGGCGGCTGCGAGGGCAGCCGCGGCCAGAGCCGC
>NZ_FMDK01000416.1 GCF_900091995.1 Streptomyces sp. MnatMP-M17 | reverse complement strand
CGCCGGAAGCGTCAGCGAGATCGCGCTCGCCGCGGCCGGCGGCGCCGCGGCCTGGTTCGATCCGGCCGAGCTGGACGAGGCCGACGAGCAGGCCTTCGCGCGCTGGCTCGGCGCCGCGGACCGGCCCAAGGTGATGCACAACGCGAAGGGCGCGATGCGGGTCGCGCCCGAGCACGGCTGGCGGGTCGACGGCGTCACGATGGACACCGCCCTGGCCGCCTATCTGGTCAAGCCGGGCCGCCGCTCCTTCGCGCTGGACGCCCTCGCCATCGAGTATCTGGGCCGTGAACTGGCTCCGGCCGCCGAGGACGGACAGCTCGCGTTCGGCGTCGACGAGCAGGCCGAGGCCGATGCGCTGATGACGCAGGCCCGCGCCGTACTCGATCTGGGCGACGCGTTCGCCGAGCGGCTCGGCGAGGTCGGCGCGACCGAGCTGCTCGACGAGGTGGAGCTGCCCACCTCCGAGCTGCTGGCCCGGATGGAGCGGCATGGCATCGCCGCCGACCGGGCCCATCTGGAGGCCATGGAGCAGCAGTTCGCGGGCGCGGTGCAGCAGGCCGTGAAGGAGGCGCACGCCGCGGTCGGCCATGAGTTCAACCTCGGCTCGCCCAAGCAGCTCCAGGAAGTCCTCTTCGGTGAGCTGGGCCTGCCCAGGACGAAGAAGACCAAGACCGGTTATACGACGGACGCCGACGCGCTGGCCTGGCTCGCCGCCCAGACCGAGCACGAGCTGCCGGTGATCATGCTGCGCCACCGTGAGCAGGCGAGGCTGCGGGTCACGGTCGAGGGCCTGATCAAGGCGATCGCGGCGGACGGCCGTATCCACACCACGTTCAACCAGACGGTGGCGGCGACGGGCCGGCTCTCCTCCACCGATCCCAACCTCCAGAACATCCCGGTCCGCACCGACGAGGGCCGGGCCATCCGGCGCGGCTTTGTCGTCGGCGAGGGATACGAGTCGCTGATGACGGCCGACTACAGCCAGATCGAGCTGCGGGTCATGGCGCATCTGTCCGAGGACGCCGGGCTGATCGAGGCGTTCACCTCCGGTGAGGATCTGCACACCACCGTCGCCTCCCAGGTGTTCAGTGTGGAGAAGTCCGCCGTCGATCCCGAGATGCGCCGCAAGATCAAGGCGATGTCGTACGGACTGGCCTACGGGCTCTCGGCGTTCGGCCTGTCCCAGCAGCTCAATATCGAGGCGGCCGAGGCACGTGGGCTGATGGACACGTTCTTCGAGCGCTTCGGAGGCGTACGGGACTATCTGCACCGCGCGGTCGTGGAGGCCAGGGCCACGGGATACACGGAGACGATGCTCGGCCGCCGCCGCTATCTCCCGGACCTCAACAGCGACAACCGCCAGCGCCGGGAGATGGCCGAGCGGATGGCGCTCAACGCGCCGATCCAGGGCACCGCGGCGGACATCGTCAAGGTCGCCATGCTCAAGGTCGACCGGGCGCTGACGGAAGCCGCCCTGGAGTCGCGGATGCTTCTCCAGGTGCATGACGAAATCGTGCTGGAGATCGCGGCGGGCGAGCGCGAGCGGGTGGAGGAGCTGCTGCGCCGCGAGATGTCGAGCGCGGTCGAGCTGCGCGCGCCGCTGGATGTCTCGGTGGGCGTCGGCACGGACTGGGAGTCGGCGGCGCACTGACCGGAGAGGGCCGGCGAACCGGCCCGGGCGCACTGACCGGAGAAGAACCGGTGCGGTGATTCGATGCGGTGATCCGGTGCGGCTTCGAGGTGTCCCTTTCGGGTGCTTCGGGGCCGCACCGGCCGTTGCGCCGCGGCGCCGGTTGCCCGGCCCGCCGACCACGAGGGCAGCCTGGGAGGATCCTTCGTACCGGGCCCCGGGGCACTTGGGGGTCCCGGAGGTGGCGAACTGGTGAATACCGGTCACGCACCGGTGTGCTGGGGCATGGAGTTGACGTAGTGTCGCCTGAGTCCACGCGCGGGGAGCGCGAACAGCAGTCCACCGGGAGGGACCAGACGTATGGCAGCGCTATTCGGCCGCCGACTGCGTAAAGGAGCCATGACGACGGCGGTGGCCGCGGCGGCGATCGCCGCCCTCTCCGCCTCGCAGGCTCCAGGCGCGATCCCCACGGACACGGACACGGACACCGGCGGCAACGCGCAGGCGGCCGATGTGACACCGCCTCCCGGTACGCCGGTCAGCGGCAACTCCCCGTACTACACGGAGCTTCCGCCGCTCACGACGCCCGACAAGCCGGGCACCTCCATCGATCTGCCCGCCATCACAGGCCCGGCGGAAGCGGGCATTCCGGCCACGGTCCTGGCCGCGTACCGGCAGGCCGAGCAGGCCCTCGCGGAGAGCAGGCCCGGCTGCAATCTGCCCTGGCAACTGCTCGCCGCCATAGGCAAGGTGGAGTCGGGCCAGGCGCGCGGCGGCCGGGTGGACGCCCAGGGCACCACGCTCTCGCCGATCCTCGGCCCGGTGCTCAACGGTGTGGGCTTCGCCAATATCAGTGACACCGACAACGGCCAGTACGACGGCGACACCACGCACGACCGCGCGGTCGGCCCGATGCAGTTCATCCCGTCCACCTGGGCCACCTGGGGTCAGGACGGCAACGGCGACGGACGCAAGGACCCCAACAACATCTACGACGCCGCGCTGGCCGCCGGGCAGTATCTGTGCGCAGGGAACCGCGATCTGTCGGTCGACGCCGATCTGCACCAGGCGATCCTCGGCTACAACCACTCGCAGGAGTATCTGAACACGGTCCTGACCTGGTTCGAGTACTACAGGAACGGTACGCACGAGGTCCCGGACGGCACCGGCGTACTGCCCATCGGCCCCCCGGCCGGTCCCGGCGCCTCGCCCGGCCCGAGCCCGAGCCCGAGCCCCAAGCCGCCCACCAGCACCAAGCCCAAGCCGCCGAAGCCGTCCGGCTCGACGCCGCCGTCCGGCCCGAGCATCCCGAAGCCGCCCCAGCCGGGCGGCGGAGACCCGACCACGCCCGCTCCGAAGCCCGTCGTCGAGCACCTGGAGAAGACGACCGCGGGCGCGCTGACCGCCGTGGCCGGCAGCGCGTTCGGCGAGCGTGCCGGAGTACGGGCGGAGGACGCGACGGGCAAGCCCGTCGCCGACGTGGCCGTACGGTTCGAGATCACCGGCACCACGGACGCCCGCTTCAGCGGCGGCGTCTCCGTGGTGACCGTCACCACCGGCGCGGACGGCACGGCCGTCGCGCCGGCGCTCCAGGCGGGCGAGCAGACCGGCGAGTTCAGGGTCCGGGCGACGGTCTCCGGCACGGATGTCGCGGCCGTCGAGTACGCCGCGAGCGTCACGGCCCGGCAGACGGACACGCTCGCCACCGAGCAGAAGGCGCTGACGGCCGCGCCCGGCACGGAGTTCGCCGACACGGTCGTGGTCAAGGCCACGTCCGGCGGTGTCGCCGTACCGGGTGTCGGAGTGAGCGCCACCGTGATCACCTCCGCCGACGACCCCACGACACCGGCCGCCGGTCCCTACTTCAAGGACGACGTGGACGGCAGTCCGCTGCGGAGTCTGAAGGGCCTCACGACGGACGCCAACGGTGTCCTCCAGCTCCCGAAGATCTACGCGGACGACACCACGGGCACGTTCGTGCTCCGGCTCGTCACCGAGAACGGCGTGAAGCTCGACATCACGCTGACGGTCGCCGCGGCGGCCTGACGGCGAGAGTTCACAGCCGCCCCGCACCACTGCCCACTCGGCGGGCGTGGTGCGGGGCGGTCGGCTTTGCGGGCGGGGTTCTGGGCGGAGGCCCGGGCGTCAACGCCGGTTGTTCGTACGGCGCGTGGCCACCGCCGCCGAGGGATCTTCCGGCCAGGGATGGCGCGGATAGCGGCCACGGAGCTCGGCGCGCACCGAGCGGTAGCCGTCCCGCCAGAAGGACGCCAGATCCGCCGTGACCGCCGCGGGCCGGCCCGCCGGTGACAGCAGATGGACCAGCACCGGCACGCCCGCGACTCTCGGCGTCTCGCGCAGGCCGAACAACTCCTGGAGCTTCACCGCCAGTACGGGCTGCGGACCGCCGTACTCGACCCGTATCCGTGATCCGCTGGGCACTTCGATACGTTCCGGAGCCAGCTCGTCCAGCCGTGCCGCGTCACCGCTCGCCCAGGGCAGCAGCCGCCGTAGCGCTTGGCCGGCGTCGATCCGTTCCAGATCGGAGCGGCGGCGGGCGCGCGACAGTTCGGGCTCCAGCCAGTCCTCCGTACGGGACAGCAGCGCGGCGTCCGAGACATCCGGCCAGGGCGCGCCCAACTCCCGGTGCAGAAAGGCCAGCCGCTCGCGCAGCCCGTGTGCGTCCCGTGTCCAGCGCAGCAGTCCGAGCCCGTGGCGGGCCAGACCGTCCAGCAGGGCCTGCCGTACGAGACCGGGCTCGGGCCTCTTCAACGTTCGTACGGCCAGATCCACGGCCCCGAGCCGCTCCACCCGCCGGGCGACCACATCGCCGTCCTCCCAGCGCACCTCGT
>NZ_FMDK01001047.1 GCF_900091995.1 Streptomyces sp. MnatMP-M17 | reverse complement strand
GGCGAGCCGGTCGGCGCGGTCATCGGCCGCCAGGGCGTCGCGGCCGCTCCCACCTCCTGGAGCGATCAGCTCCACGCCGCGCTGATCGGCCTCGGCTATGCCCCGCGCGAGGCCGACGAGGCGGTGGCTCTGGTGACACCGCAGGCCGAGGCAGCCGTGGCCGCGGGAGCTCAGCCACCCGTACCGCAGCTCCTGCGCGCGGCGCTCCAGAGCCTGAACAGAACGCGCTGAGCCCTGCCGCACGGCACCACCGAGGCCCGCCCGAGGCCCTATCCCCGAGGTGAGACACAGAGTGAACTGGGACGACACCAGCGGTGAGACCCCCGTCGACGCGCCGGAGCGGCTCGTCGGCGCGTCCGCGGACGGCGAGGACCAGGCCGTCGAGGCGGCGCTGCGCCCCAAGTCGCTGGACGAGTTCGTCGGCCAGGAGCGTGTCCGCGAGCAGCTCGACCTGGTGCTGAAGGCGGCCCTCGCGCGCGGCGCCACCGCCGACCATGTGCTGCTCTCCGGAGCTCCGGGACTGGGCAAGACCACGCTGTCCATGATCATCGCGGCGGAGATGAACGCTCCGATCCGTATCACCTCGGGCCCGGCCATCCAGCACGCGGGCGATCTCGCAGCGATCCTCTCGTCCCTCCAGGAGGGCGAGGTCCTCTTCCTGGACGAGATCCACCGGATGTCCAGGCCCGCCGAGGAGATGCTCTACATGGCGATGGAGGACTTCCGGGTCGATGTGATCGTCGGCAAGGGCCCCGGCGCCACCGCCATCCCGCTGGAGCTCCCGCCCTTCACCCTGGTGGGCGCCACCACCAGGGCCGGACTGCTGCCGCCTCCGCTGCGCGACCGGTTCGGTTTCACCGGCCATATGGAGTTCTACGAGAGCGCCGAGCTGGAGCGTGTCATCCACCGCTCGGCCCAGCTTCTCGATCTGGAGATCGACACCGAGGGCGCCGCGGAGATCGCGGGCCGCTCCCGTGGCACGCCCAGGATCGCCAACCGGCTGCTGCGGCGCGTAAGGGACTACGCCCAGGTCAAGGCCGACGGACATATCAACCGCGAGGTCGCCGCCGTGGCCCTCGCGGTGTACGAGGTCGACGCGCGCGGTCTCGACCGGCTCGACCGGGCCGTGCTCCAGGCCCTGCTCAAGCTCTTCGGCGGCGGGCCCGTGGGCCTGTCGACGCTGGCGGTCGCCGTGGGGGAGGAGCGGGAGACGGTGGAGGAGGTCGCGGAGCCCTTTCTCGTACGGGAGGGACTGCTCGCGCGCACTCCGCGCGGCCGGGTCGCCACTCCCGCCGCCTGGGCCCACCTCGGACTCGTACCACCGGCGCAGGCGTCCGGCGCCGGCGGACAACAGGGTCTGTTCGGGACGTGACGGTGACACGACGGCGATGTAACGGTGAAGACACGCGTCCGGTCAGGAACCCGCGTGCGACGCCGGGCGTTGTTCCAACGACGTGGACTCGCTTAGACTCCGCCGATGCCGCCCCTACAGGTCGGCGTGCCCACCCCCGTATACCAGGCCGCTCGACAGCGCGGTCGTGCGAAGGAAGTTCCCTCCCGTGAGTCTCGTGACCCTCCTCCCCTTCATCGTGCTCATCGGGGCCATGTTCCTGATGACCCGGTCGGCCAAGAAGAAGCAGCAGGCCGCTGTGCAGATGCGCAACGACATGCAGCCCGGCACCGGCGTCCGCACCATCGGGGGCATGTACGCCACCGTCAAGGAGGTGCACGACGACACGGTCCTCCTGGAGGTCGCTCCCGGCGTCCACGCCGTATACGCCAAGAACGCCATCGGCGCCGTCCTGGACGACGACGAGTACAACCGCATCGTGCACGGCGACGACGCCCTCACGGCCGACGGTACGGTCGTGCCGGACGACGCCTCCTCGCTGATCGAGGCCGACGCCACCGCCACGGACGACTCCAAGGTCGACCTGGTCAAGGAGCCCGAGGCCGCCGGAGCCGACGCCGAGGACGGAGCCGAGCCGAAGGACGCCCAGTCCAAGGACGGAGCCGAGGCCAAGGACGGCGCCAAGGACGGCAAGGCCGACGGCGAGACCGGCGCGAAGTAGTCACGCGATCACGACGGGCCGTACCGCGGTCCGTCGTGGCTCACGGTCCGTGCTGAAATCTGCGGGGGCAGGTCCCCACTACACTTCGTGGCCGCTCCGGCGCACACCCGGCGTGGGGCGGTTGGACAGGGAGAAACGAGAAGGTGGCAGCACCTAATAAGGGCCGAAGGCAAGCGGGGTCCCCAGGCAGGCCGGGCCGCACCCTGGCACTGTTCCTGATTGCCATGGTCGCCCTCACGGGCGGGATGTTCTGGTCCGGTCATGTCACGCCACGTCTGGGGATCGACCTCGCAGGCGGCACGAGCATCACGCTCCAGGCGAAGAACACGCCGGGCAAGCCGAACGCGATCAACAAGACCAATATGGACACCGCCGTCAGCATCATCGAACGGCGTGTCAACGGTCTTGGTGTCTCCGAGGCCGAGGTCCAGACCCAGGGCAACGAGAACATCATCGTCAATATCCCCAAGGGGACGAACGAGAAGCAGGCCAGGGAGCAGGTCGGCACGACCGCCCAGCTCTACTTCCGGCCGGTGCTGACCGTCGCTGACGGCGGGCAGACCGCTCCGCCGCCCGCGGCCAGCGGCTCCCCGAGCGGCTCTCCCAGCCCTTCGTCGAGCGCCTCGCCCGACGAGGCGACGGCCGGTGAGCCCTCCTCCTCGTCAAGTCCCTCGGCGAGCGCCACCACCCAGGGCCGGGCCGTCACGGGCGCCCTGACGAAGGACGCGACGCCCTCCCCGGGCAGCTCGGCGAGCGGCTCCGCCTCGGGCGAGCCCAGTGCCCCGGCCACTCCGGATCCCGCGGCCACACCGTCCGCGGACCCGGCCACCGCCGCGCTGGAGAAGAAGTTCACGGACCTGGACTGCACCAAGGAGGCCCAGCGCACCAAGGCCAACCAGGGCGCGGCTCCCAAGGACACGATCGTGGCCTGCGGCCAGAACTCCGCGGACGCCTGGGAGAAGTACATCCTCGGCCCCGCCGAGCTGGAGGGCACGGACGTCGACGACGCCAAGGGAGTACTCGACCCGCAGCGCGGCATGTGGATCGTCACGATGGACTTCACCGGTGGCGGCACCAAGAAGTTCCAGTCCATCACCGGCAAGCTGTCCCAGCAGCAGGCGCCGATGAACCAGTTCGCCATCGTCCTCGACGGCAATGTCGTCTCGGCGCCCTCGGTGAGCCAGACGCTCGGCGGCAGCGCCGAGATCTCCGGCAGCTTCACCCAGCAGTCCGCCCAGGACCTGGCCAACATCCTGTCGTACGGCGCGCTGCCTCTGACCTTCGAGGAGCAGAGCGTCACCACGGTCACCGCCGCGCTCGGCGGTGAACAGCTGCACGCCGGTCTGATCGCCGGCGCGATCGGTCTCGCCCTGGTGATCATCTATCTGGTGACCTACTACCGCGGACTGTCGCTGATCGCCATCCTCAGCCTCGCGGCCTCGGCGATCATGACGTACACGATCATGGCCCTGCTCGGCCCGGGCATCGGCTTCGCGCTGAACCTGCCCGCGGTCTGCGGCGCCATCGTCGCCATCGGTATCACCGCGGACTCGTTCATCGTCTACTTCGAACGGATCCGGGACGAGATCCGTGAGGGCCGTACGCTCCGGCCGGCCGTCGAGCGTGCCTGGCCGCGCGCCCGGCGCACGATCCTGGTCTCCGACTTCGTGTCGTTCCTCGCCGCCGCGGTGCTCTTCCTCGTCACCGTCGGCAAGGTCCAGGGCTTCGCGTTCACCCTCGGCCTGACCACCGTCCTCGATGTGGTCGTGGTGTTCTTCTTCACCAAGCCGGTGATGACGCTCCTCGCCCGCAAGAAGTTCTTCGCCAGTGGACATCCCTGGTCCGGACTGGACCCGAAGCGGCTCGGCGCCAAGCCGCCGCTGCGCCGCTCCCGCCGTGCGAACGCCCCCACCGAACCGAAGGAGGCGTGAGATGTCGCGACTCGGCGCACTCGGCGCCCGGCTCTACCGCGGCGAGGTCGGCTACGACTTCGTCGGCAAGCGGAAGATCTGGTACGGGATCTCGATCCTGATCACCATCACGGCCATCGTCGGCCTGGCCGTACGCGGCCTCAACATGGGCATCGAGTTCAAGGGCGGCGCGGTCTTCACCGTGCCGAGCACCAGTGTCTCGGTGTCCCGGGCCCAGACGGACACCGAAGAGGCCTCCGGCCACGACGCGATCGTCCAGAAGCTCGGCAACGGCGGACTGCGGATCCAGGTCACCGAACTGGACACCAAGCAGGCCGACGCGGTGAAGACCCAGCTCGCCAAGGATCTGAACGTCGACGAGGCGAAGATCAACGCCGATCTGGTCGGACCGAGCTGGGGCGAGACGATCGCCAACAAGGCGTGGACAGGTCTCGGGATCTTCATGATCCTGGTGGTGATCTATCTCGCGATCGCCTTCGAATGGCGCATGGCGGTCGCCGCGCTGATCGCCCTGATCCATGACCTCACCATCACCGTCGGTGTGTACGCGCTGGTGGGCTTCGAGGTCACGCCGGGCACGGTGATCGGTCTGCTGACCATTCTCGGTTACTCCCTCTACGACACGGTGGTCGTCTTCGACAGCCTCAAGGAGGGATCGAAGGACATCACCAAACAGACCCGCTGGACCTACAGCGAGGTCGCCAACCGGTCGATCAACGGCACCCTGGTGCGTTCGATCAACACCACCGTGGTCGCGCTGCTGCCGGTGGCCGGTCTGCTCTTCATCGGCGGCGGCTTCCTGGGCGCCGGCATGCTGAACGACATCTCGCTGTCGCTCTTCGTCGGTCTCGCCGCCGGTGCGTACTCCTCGATCTTCATCGCCACACCGCTCGTCGCCGACCTGAAGGAACGCGACCCGCAGATCAAGGCGCTGAAGAAGCGGGTGCTCAACAAGCGGGCGGCGGCCCTGGCCAAGGGTGAGACGGCCGAGGGAGCGGCCGACGCGGGCGCCGAGGACGATCCGGAGGACGCCGAGCCCGGCGAGGCCGCACCGGCCGCGGCCGTTGTCGGTCCGCGCGGAGGCCGCGGTGGCCGAGGCCGCCCGTCCGGGAGGCGCAGATGACGGACGACACCACACGGGAACTGCTGCTCAGCCGTATCCGTGATGTCGCCGACCATCCCAAGCCGGGAGTGGTGTTCAAGGACATCACTCCGCTGTTGGCCGATCCGAAGGCCTTCACAGCGCTGACCGACACCCTCGCCGAGCTGTGCACACGGCACGGCGCGACCAAGGTCGTCGGCCTGGAGGCACGCGGCTTCATCCTGGCCGCTCCGGTGGCGGTCCGGGCGGGCCTCGGGTTCATTCCCGTACGCAAGGCGGGCAAGCTCCCGGGCGCGACGCTCTCCCAGGCGTACGACCTGGAGTACGGCTCCGCCGAGCTGGAGGTCCACGCCGAGGATCTGGACGCGGCGGACCGCGTCATCGTCATCGACGATGTGCTCGCCACCGGAGGTACGGCCGAGGCCTCGGTCCAGCTCGTCCGACGGGCCGGCGCCGAGGTGGTGGGCGTCGCGGTCCTGATGGAACTGGGATTCCTGGGCGGCAGGACCCGGCTGGAGCCGGAGCTGCGCGGAGCACCGCTGGACGCCCTGATCACGCTCTGACCACGCGCGCGGCGGATTGACGACCGACAGAACGGGCACCCGGGAACAACCGGGTGCCCGTCCCGCGTTCGGAGGAGTCCTGGTCCTGGGGCGAGAGGGACGCCCGAGGTCGATACCATGGAGGTCCGGGCCTGACCGGGGACCTGGATCCCACGAGGAGCGCTCTTGCCAGAAGAGGTCCAGCCACTGGCCGCCGCGACGCCCGATCATCACGCGGAGCAGACCGCGGCGGCGCGAGCCGTGCCGCGGGACAACGCCGCGGCGACCGCTGAAGCGAAAGCCGCGCGCAATCCCGCGGAGATCTCGCATGCCCGGCCCACGGAGCCCGTGGAGCCCTCGCCGGCCGCCAGGCCCGCCCCGGAGCGGCCCTCGATGCCCGTCAGCGCGCCCAAGCCCGGCGCCACGGCCGTGCCGCGCACCGGTGGCTCCTCCAACCGCGTACGGGCCCGGCTCGCCCGGCCCCGCG
>NZ_FMDK01000415.1 GCF_900091995.1 Streptomyces sp. MnatMP-M17 | reverse complement strand
CCCGCCGCCTCCGCCGAGCGGCCCTCCCGCGCCCCGGTACGCGCCCGACTGGCGCCGCCGTATCAAGATCGGCGCGCTGACGCTGGTCGTCGTGGTGCTCGGCGTCTCCATCGGTACATACTTCTGGGCCGACTCCAAGCTCCAGCGCGAGGTCGATCTCTCCAAGGTCATCGAGCGCCCGGAGGCGGGCGACGGTACGAATTATCTGATCGTCGGCTCGGACAGCCGCGAGGGCATGTCCGCCGAGGAGAAGAAGAAGCTCCACACGGGCTCGGCCGACGGCAAGCGCACCGACTCGATGATGATCCTGCACGACGGATCGAACGGGCCGACGCTGATCTCGCTGCCGCGTGACTCCAATGTGACGATTCCCTCGTTCCGCGGTTCGGAGTCCGGAAAGCTGTTCCCGAACACGGGCCGGCAGACCAAGCTCAACGCGGCCTACGCGGAGGACGGTCCCGAGCTGCTCGTCCGTACGGTCGAGTTCAACACCGGGCTGCACATCGACCACTACGTCGAGATCGGCTTCGCGGGCTTCGCCAATATCGTGGACGCGATCGGCGGGGTGGAGATCGACATCCCGAAGGCGTTCAAGGACAAGAAGTCCGGCGCCGACTTCCAGGCGGGCAAGCAGACGCTGAACGGCGAGCAGTCGCTGGCCTTCGTACGGACGCGGTACGCCTTCGCCAACAGCGACCTGGACCGTACGAAGAACCAGCAGAAGTTCCTCGCGGCGCTCGCCTCGCAGACGGCCACGCCCGGCACGATCCTCAACCCGTTCAAGCTCTATCCGACGATGGGCGCGGGCCTGGACACGCTGATCGTGGACAAGGACATGTCCCTGTGGTCGCTGGGCCAGATGTTCTTCGCGATGAAGGGCGTGACGGGCGGCGACGGCAAGTCGATGAACATGCCGATCTCGGGCAGTGTGGGCGGCAATCTCGTCTGGGACAAGGCCAAGGTCAAGGAGCTGGTGAACCAGCTCAACAACGACGAGAAGGTCACGGTCTCCGGCAACTGATGTCGGTACGGGAGAAACCCCGGCCGGGTGCTGGGGACACGGACCGGCCGGGGCGGCGGAGTGGACCGGGAACCCGAGCGGCCATCGGCCTCGTCCCGTCGGTTCCCGTTCCCCCGGCAACGCTAGAGCCGTCGGGGGAACGGACGCCAGGGCGGGTGCCAACGTGTGTCACTTCGGCCCGCCCTGTCGCGGCTTCTCCCGCCTGATCGAGGCGGAGCCGAAGGCTCCCTACGGCAGGTTGCGGGCCATGACTATGCGCTGGATCTGGTTCGTACCCTCGTAGATCTGGGTGATCTTCGCGTCGCGCATCATGCGTTCCACCGGGTAGTCGCGGGTGTAGCCGTAACCGCCGAGGAGTTGGACGGCGTCCGTGGTGATCTCCATGGCGGCGTCGGAGGCGAAGCACTTGGCCGCCGCGCCGAAGAAGGTCAGGTCCTCCTTGGTGCCGCCGGCGGTGACGCGTTCCGACCGGGCGGCGGCGGAGTAGGTGAGCTGGCGCGCGGCCTCCAGCTTCATCGCCATGTCGGCGAGCATGAACTGCACACCCTGGAAGTCGGCGATCGGCTTGCCGAACTGCTTGCGCTCCTGGACATAGCCCTTGGCGTAGTCGAGTGCGCCCTGCGCGATACCGAGGGCCTGCGCGGCGATCGTGATGCGGGTGTGGTCGAGCGTCTTCATGGCGGTGGCGAAACCGGTGCCCTCGGCGCCGATCAGCCGGTCCGCCGGGATACGGACGTTGTCGAGGTAGACCTCGCGCGTCGGCGAGCCCTTGATGCCGAGCTTCTTCTCCGGCGCGCCGAACGAGACGCCTTCGTCGCCCTTCTCGACCACGAACGCGCTGATGCCCTTGGTGCGCTTCTCCGGATCGGTGACGGCCATCACCGTGTAGTACTCGGAGACACCGGCGTTGGTGATCCAGCGCTTCACACCGTTGAGGACGTAGTGGTCGCCGTCCCGTACGGCCTTGGTCCTCATCCCGCCGGCGTCGGAGCCCGCGTCCGGCTCGGAGAGGCAGTACGAGAACATCGCGTCGCCCTTGGCCAGCGGGCCCAGATACTTCTTCTTCAGGTCCTCGTCGCCGGCGAGTATCACGGGCAGCGAGCCGAGCTTGTTCACGGCCGGGATCAGGGACGACGAGGCGCAGGCCCGCGCCACCTCCTCGATCACGATCACGGTGGCGAGCGCGTCCGCGCCGGCCCCGCCGTACTCCTCCGGCACATGGACGGCATGCAGATCCGAGGCGACCAGCGCGTCCAGCGCCTCCTGCGGGAAGCGGGCCTCCTCGTCGACCGCGGCGGCGAAGGGCGCGATCTTCGCCTCGGCGAGCGCGCGCACGGACTCGCGGAGCATGTCGTGCTCTTCGGACGGGCGGTACAGGTCGAAATCAGCCGATCCGGCCACGGTCTTTCACTCCCCAGGGATGCTAACTACCGTTAAGTAACCCAATTTTAGGGGCGGAGCTCCCGCAGGTACAGGTGAGTTTGCCGACAAGCCTCAGCCTGGGGACAAGCGCCCTGCGGAGCTGTCACTACGCGCGGCTATGCTCAGGCCCGCACCCCGCCCCGCGTCCCCTGGAGCACTCCATGGCCCTCAAGATCACAGTGATCGGCACCGGTTATCTCGGTGCCACGCACGCCGCGGCCATGGCGGAGCTGGGCTTCGAGGTCCTCGGGCTCGATGTGGTCCCCGAGAAGATCGAAATGCTCTCGGCGGGCCGCGTACCGATGTACGAACCGGGCCTCGAAGAGCTGCTGCGCAAGCATGTCGCGGGCATCGAGGGCTCGACCGGCCGACTGCGCTTCACCATGGACTGGGCGGAGATCGCGGAGTTCGGCGATGTGCACTTCATCTGTGTGAACACCCCGCAGAAGCACGGCGAGTACGCGTGCGACATGTCGTACGTCGACTCCGCGGTCGACAGCCTCGCCAGGCATCTCGTCAGGCCCGCGCTGGTCGTCGGCAAGTCCACGGTGCCCGTCGGCAGCGCGGAACGGCTGGCGGCCCGTATCGCCGAACTGGCGCCCGCGGGCGGCCAGGTGGAGCTTGCCTGGAACCCGGAGTTCCTGCGCGAGGGCTTCGCCGTGCGGGACACTCTGCACCCGGACCGCATCGTGGCCGGCGTCCGCAGCGGGCACGCCGAGCGTGTGCTGCGCGAGGTGTACGCGACGCCGGTCGGGGAAGGCTCGCCGTTCGTGGTGACGGACTTCCCGACCGCCGAGCTGGTGAAGACCTCCGCGAACTCCTTCCTGGCCACGAAGATCTCGTTCATCAACGCGATGGCGGAGGTCTGCGAGGCGGCCGGCGGCGATGTCGCGAAGCTCGCGGAGGCGCTCGGACACGACGAGCGGATCGGCAAGAAGTTCCTGCGCGCGGGAATCGGCTTCGGCGGCGGCTGTCTGCCGAAGGACATCCGCGCGTTCATGGCACGCGCGGGCGAACTGGGCGCGGACCAGGCCCTGACCTTTCTGCGCGAGGTCGACTCGATCAATATGCGGCGCCGCCGCGACATGGTGGAACTGGCGCGGGAGGCCGTGGGCGGCGACTCGTCCTTCCTCGGGAAGCGCGTGGCCGTACTCGGCGCGACCTTCAAGCCGGACTCCGACGATGTACGGGACTCCCCCGCGCTCAATGTCGCCGGGCAGATCCATCTCCAGGGCGGGCAGGTGACGGTGTACGACCCCAAGGGAATGGAGAACGCGAAGCGTGTCTTCCCGACGCTCGGGTACGCGGACTCCGCGGTGGAGGCGGTGCGCGGCGCGGATGTGGTGCTGCATCTGACGGAGTGGCGTGAGTTTCGCGAGCTGGACCCGGCGGTCCTGGGCGCGGCGGTGGCGCGCCGCCTGATCCTGGACGGCCGCAACGCCCTTGACCCGGCCGCCTGGCGCGCGGCGGACTGGACATACCGCGCCATGGGCCGACCGCGAGCCTGATCCCGGGCCCGGCCCCGGCCGCCCGTTCCGTCCTCAAACGCCGGACGGGCTTGGTGGGTGCCCGGCACGAGCC
>NZ_FMDK01000593.1 GCF_900091995.1 Streptomyces sp. MnatMP-M17 | reverse complement strand
GGTCGGGGCGCCGGCTCGCCGTATCGGTCAGCCGCGGCTGCCGAACAGCGAGCGGCGCAGCCGTCGCAGCGGTGCGAAGAGTGAGACCCGCGCGCTCTTGCTCGTATGCGTCTCGGAGGCGTCCCGCGAGGTCAGCTCGCGCATCAGCAGCGTCGCCTCGGCCGTCTCTCCCTGCGGTACGGCGGGGCCGCCGAGCACCGAGAGATGGCGGTCGAGACGCGAACTGGTCGCGCTGCTCCCGCAGGTGATCGCAGGGACTCGTGCCCTGTTGTGTACCGTTATCTGCTTCATTTCACTCCCCACCCGTACGAGGGCACCCGACCCGGGCAGGGTAACCCTATCGCCCCCTTCCGACACTCGTGTATCCCGCCTTGGCAATGAACCACACCCGTACGGGGATTGACGGCCATGGCTCGATCCATCTTATTTCAGGGCGAGTTGGACAGTTCGCCACTCCCGCTGTCCAACCGCTGTCCGGACGGTCAGCCTCCGGTACGCGTCACGCGGCGGAGGTGAAGACCGGCAGATAGCCGCCCGACTGACCGGCGGCGGTCGGGTGGTACGACTCGCCGATGTTGAGCCAGTTCACGCTGTGCAGCCAGGCCGAGCCCGAGCAGATCTCATGCCCGGTGAAGGCCCGCGCGACATCGGCGAAGGCGAAGCCGTAGTCGGCGGCCCGCTTGGAGGTCACCAGATTGAGATGGTCGGCGGCGGCATTGATCGCGGCACGCTCGTTCTCACTCAGGCCCACGACACAGTTCCCGTTGAGCTGGTAGAAGCGCGGATAGCCGAGGACGACCACCCGGGCCGAGGGCGCCTTCGATCTGATCGCCGAGTACACCGAGTTGAGGTTTCCGGGCAGGGTGCTGTCGACGAAGCTACGGGCCTGTGCGACCCGGCTGAGACAGGTGGCCTCCGACTGGAGGACACAGGTCGTCATCACATCGGCGAAGCCCGCGTCGTTGCCGCCGATGCTGATGCTGACAAGGTCGGTGCCCGCCGTGAGCGGGCCGAGCTGACTGGCGGTCACATCACTCGTACGGGCACCGGAACACGCCGTGAACGCGAACGACGAAGGTGCGTGCGCGGCTGCCCAGAGGGCTGGATAGGCCTTCGGCGTGCGCTTGCAGTTGCCGCTGGAGCTGTCATAGCTGCCGGCGCCGACGCCGGAGGAGTACGAATCCCCCAGCGCCACATAGTCGACCGCGGCGACTCGTTCCGCGGACTGGGCGGAAGCCGCTCCGGTGAGAGCGAGCACCGCGCCCAGCAGGAGCGAGGACGAGAATGCCGTGATTCGGGACAGTTTCATGGGACCTCCCTGAGCAGGATCTCTGCCTGAACTGTGTTACCAGTCAGTTCAGTTCGCTGGAAGTGTCCATGCCAAAAACATTTCGCCGAGGTTTCCCGGGCGCGCGGTTCGTAAGAGATCGAATGGATCTGATCAGGGATGTTACGGATGTGACCGTCGAAGTACGGCCAAAGAAGCCAAAACGTGAGACGAGGCCCCAGGTCTTGCCATACAGTCCGATTCATCAATACCGTCGTACATCCACCCGCATCGGTCCATCGGCATGGCGGCTCAAGGGGAGGGCTCAAGCGTCGCGATGGCTCCCGGAGCGGGGCGCGGTAGGGGGGTGCCGTGCTCGGTGACCGCACCAGGGCCTGTCCGGCAGGACCGGCAGGACCTGGTACCGAGTCGCGTGCCGCGCGGCCAGTACCACAAGCTCACCCGCTCAGCACGGAGTGCCATGCCGTCATGTCCGGGGTGAGAACCCCCCTTTCGAACCGGAAACTCAGCCGGACCGCCCGGGGGCGGGCGGTCCACCGGACGAGAGGGAACGAGACTCGTGAGCGCTTTTCTGCGCCCGGCGGTACCGGGCGAAGATCCCTTGATCGGCGAACCGGAACGCGACACCGCTCAGCACTACCGGCCCGTCTCCTCGCATCTCGCCATCGCTCCGCCCGTGAGCGTGGTGATTCCCGCGATGAACGAGGCACGGAACCTTCCGTACGTCTTCAGAACACTGCCCGGCTGGATCCATGAAGTCGTCCTCGTGGACGGCGATTCGAGCGACGACACCGTACGGGTGGCCCGCGAGCTGTGGCCCGGGGTCAAGGTCGTCGCACAGCGCGGCAAGGGCAAGGGCGATGCCCTGATCAGCGGATTCGCCGCGTGCACCGGCGACATCATCGTGATGGTCGACGCGGACGGCTCGGCCGACGGCCAGGAGATCGTCTCCTATGTCTCGGCCCTGGTCTCCGGCGCCGACTTCGCCAAGGGCTCGCGCTTCGCCAACGGCGGTGGCACGGACGACATGACGGCGATACGCAAGCTCGGCAACCGCGTCCTGTGCGCCGTCGTCAACGCCAAGTTCGGCGCCCGCTACACCGATCTCTGCTACGGCTACAACGCCTTCTGGCGGCACTGCCTGGACGACATCACGCTGGACTGCACCGGATTCGAGGTCGAGACCCTGATGAACATCCGGGTCGTCAAGGCCGGGCTGAAGGTGCAGGAGATACCGAGCCATGAGTACGACCGGATCCATGGAGTCAGCAATCTCAGAGCCGTACGGGACGGCTTACGGGTCCTCGGAGTGATCCTCCGGGAGAAGGGCGTTCCCCGGTCCGCCCGCGCCGCACGGGCGCCGCGGATGGACCTCGCGGCCCGTACGGCCCGTGCCGTGAGCGGTGGCACGGCCGCGCTGCGGGTCACGATTCCACGGGGAGAGGTGTCTTGAACCACCGTCACCGGCCCTTCTCCGTGGTGATCTGCGTCTACACCGAGGACCGCTGGGACGACATCCTCGCGGCCGTCGACTCGGTGCGGACGCAGTCGCTGCCGGCCCTGGAGACACTGCTCGTGGTCGACCACAACACCGCGCTGCTGGAGCGGCTCGGCCGGGAGTACCAGGAGCACGCGGCGCGCGGAGAGGTACGGGTGCTCGCCAACGCGGGCCCTCGCGGCCTCTCCGCGGGCCGCAACACCGGAATCGCCGCCGCCCGCGGTGAGCTGGTCGCGTTCCTGGACGACGACGCCGTGGCCGAACGCGACTGGCTGCGGTTCTTCGACGAAGCGTACGAGGATCCACGGGTGCTGGCCGTCGGCGGACGGACGGAGCCCGCCTGGTCGTCCGGGCACAGGCCCGACTGGTTTCCCGAGGAGTTCGACTGGGTCGTCGGCTGTACGTACCGGGGGCTGCCCGGCGGAAAGGTACGGGTCCGCAATGTGCTCGGCGGGAACGCCTCGTTCCGGCGGACCGCGTTCGACGCCGCCGGCGGGTTCGCGACGGGCATCGGCCGCGACGGCGACAAGCGTCCGCTGGGCTGCGAGGAGACGGAGCTGTGCATCCGGCTCAGCAGGGCCGTACCGGACGGTGTGATTCTGATCGACGACCGGTCGGTCATCCACCACAAGGTCCCGGCGGAGCGCCGTCGGTTCGGCTACTTCCGTACGCGTACGTATGCCGAGGGACTCTCCAAGGCGCTGGTCGCCCGGAGCGTGGGGGCGGACAAGGGGCTCGAATCCGAGCGCCGTTACACCACCCGCGTACTGCCGGCGGGCATCGCGCGCGGGCTGCGTGACGCGGCGCTGGGACGCCGTGGCGGCGCGGGCCGCGCCGGTGCGATCGTGGCGGGTGTGACCACGGCGGCGG
>NZ_FMDK01000173.1 GCF_900091995.1 Streptomyces sp. MnatMP-M17 | reverse complement strand
TTAGCCGATGGAGCCGAGCGAGCCGGATACGGCGGCAAAAGTCTGGGACATGCCAGTTCTTCCTTCTCTTTCACGGACCGGTGGGGGTTGGCCACCGGACGACTGTGGGGTCTGGGACGGGAGGACGGTCAACGAGGACGATCAGTGGCTCTCGGCGAGCGCGCCCTGGATGAAGCTGCACGTCAGAAGCACGAAGACATATGCCTGAAGGGCCTGGATGAAGAGCTCGAAGACGGTCATCACGATGACCATCACGAACGAGACACCGGCGTATGCGATGCCGATACCGTTCAGCAGGTACCAGCTCGCGATCGTGAAGAGCAGCAGCAGCGTGTGGCCCGCGAACATGTTCGCGAAGAGTCGCACAGCGTGCGTGAACGGGCGGATCAGCAGGTTCGAGAACAGCTCGATGGCCATCGAGAGCGGCAGGACCGGGCCGAGCGACTTGTCGTAGCCGCTGAAGTTCTTGAAGGCGCCGACGAAGCCGTGCCGCTTGAAGGTCAGCGACACCCACAAGACGTAGACGATGAACGCGAGCACCGCCGGGTAGGCGATGATCGCCGTCACCGGGAACTGCGCGACCGGGATGATCGACCAGAGGTTCATCATCCAGACGAAGAAGAAGAGCGAGACGACGATCGGTACATACTTCTCGCCCTCCTTCTTGCCGATGATCTCGTAGACGACACCGCGGCGTACGAAGTCGTAGCCGGCCTCGGCCACCATCTGAAGCTTGCCTGGGACAACCTTCGGCTTACGGAAAGCGGCCCAGAAGAAGCCCACGATGATCAGGGAGCCGAGCAGCGCCAGCAGCATCGTCTTGTTGAAGTACAAGTTGCTGTCCGCGTTGCCCACGATGGGCTCGAACAGGAACGAGTGCAGGCCGGGTGCCGGGAAACCACATCCCTCGAAGATGTGGCAGTCGGTCTCGAAGGCGAGCACCTGCGTCGGGTCAGCACTCACCGCGGGCTCCTTCAGCATGGCGCATAGGTACGGCAACCTCGTTGTGTCGGCGCGGCGCGGAGCCGCGGTTCGGCACTGGACTGGGGGTGTTACGGATGTGGAGACGGCGGTCGGGCGTTGAGCCTCGCGTGAGAACAGGCGTCAGCTCGGATGCCCGCGCCCGCAATGCCGCAGTTGGCACCGGACGATAGCAGGATCTCGAACGGGCACTTATCCCGGCCCTACTCCTCACGCCGACGACCCCGACTTCTCGGCCGGGCTGGAGGACGAGGATTCGGGGTCGACGTAGAGAATCTTGGCCTTCATATGCGCACGTGCCTGGGCGGCGACCCAGACGAGCGTCGCCACAACGAGCGTGAGGGCAAAGGCCTTCGGGTTGAACAGCGTGGTGTCCTTGAACGTGGCCACGAAGATGAAGAGCAGCAGGAGCTGGGCCGTGTAGAGCATCAGGCCCATCGCCTGGAACAGATGCGGAAGCGACGCCGCCGTTCGCTGGAGGACCACCAGCCCGATGGCCATGAAGAGCACGACCACCACCGTGCCGACCGCGGCCCCCAGAGCGCCTTTGCCGCCCGCGACCACGCCACTGATCACCGTGGCGAGCACGCCGACGGCGGCCGTGGGTACGGCGGTGTGCAGGAGGATCCGGGCGTCGTTGGACGGCATGGCGGCAGCTCCGCTTACTGGGTGGGGCAGATGGTGTCGTCATGGACGAGCGTAGGCCCGGTCCGAGAGAAGGTTTCTCGGGCCAACGAACCGTCGCACTACGGTCCTTCGGCTCTGTCGCCGGGTCTCGTGAACAGTATCACAAACTATTTGATGAGGTCTTTACCATGGTGGTGTGCTGACTGTCACACGTGAGAGTTACCCCGCGCGTGTGTGCAGGACACCACGCCATCTTGTCTGGTATTGGCCCTCGATGAGGGAAATAACAACGCCGTCAGTTCCTCGAACCGGCCTTACGGCGGTCGGGAAGACGCGAACGAGCGCCGAGCGCGGTCGCGCCGTTGACACCCGCGGGAACAGGCGTGCGCTCCTCCGTCACGTCCGTCACCGGCTGCGCCTCGCCGGCGAGCGCGAGCGCCGGGACGGGCGAGGCGAGTTCCTCGGCGGCCGGCTCGCCCCTCCGCTTACGGCGGTAGCGCGGCGGTACGAACGACTGTGCCCAGAGCGGAGCGCGCGGTGTGAAGCGCGGCAGCAGCAGAAGCACCAGGCCCACCGCGCTCAGCGCGACGATCACCAGCAGGATCCACATCGACGCCGAGTGCACCGAGTAGGCGACCACTCCGAACGCGATCAGCGCCGACCAGAAGTACATGATCAGCACCGCCCTGCTGTGCGAGTGCCCGATCTCCAGCAGCCGGTGGTGCAGATGGCCACGGTCGGCCGCGAACGGCGACTGGCCGTTCCAGGTACGGCGCACGATCGCCAGCACCAGGTCGGCGAACGGGATCGCGATGATCGTCAGAGGCAGCAGCAGCGGGATGAAGACCGGCAGCGCGGTGTGGGTGGCCCGACGGGTGGAGCCCTCGAAGATCTTCAGCACATCGAGGTCGACCTGGCCGGTCACCGAGATCGCGCCCGCGGCGAGCACCAGGCCGATCAGCATCGATCCCGAGTCGCCCATGAAGATCCGGGCCGGGTGCATGTTGTGCGGCAGGAAGCCCACGCACATGCCCATCAGGATCGCCGAGAAGAGGGTGGCGGGAGCCGCGGCCTCGATGCCGTAGCTGTACCAGAGCCGGTAGGTGTACAGGAAGAAGGCCGCGGCGGCGATACAGACCATGCCGGCCGCGAGACCGTCCAGACCGTCCACGAAGTTGACCGCGTTGATGGTGATCACGACCAGCGCGACGGTGAGCAGCGTGCCCTGCCAGGAGGTCAGCGAGACCATCCCGGCGCCCGGCACCGGGATCCACAGGATCGTCAGACCCTGCATCACCATCACGCCCGCGGCGATCATCTGGGCGCCGAGCTTGATCAGCGCGTCGATCTCGAACTTGTCGTCCAGGACACCGATCAGCCAGATCAGAGCGGCACCGGAGAGCAGCGCGCGCGGCTCGTTGGAGAGCTCGAAGACACCGTTCAGGTTCTGGAGGTTGTCCGCCACGAGCAGTCCGGCGCACAGGCCGAAGAACATGGCGATACCGCCGAGCCTCGGCGTCGGTTCGCGGTGCACGTCACGGGCGCGGATCTCCGGCATCGCCCCGGTCGCGATGGCGAACTTCCGCACCGGGCCGGTCAGCAGATAGGTCACCGCAGCCGTCACACAGAGCGTCAGCAGGTAATCACGCACGGGCTGCCCCACAGGAATCGCTGGCCATCTCAGCCCCACACACTAGCCCGCGCCGGAACCGCTGTCGGATACCGAGTCGCCATATGAGCCAGGACGGGCGGCTGAGCGGGATGGTTGCACGGCTCGTCGCCGCACCGTGTTCCCGTCAGGAGAGCTTCCCATACGGAGGGAACCTGCCGACCAGTTCCCGCACTTCGGCACGGACCCTGCGCGCCGTCTCCGCGCCTCCGCGCAGCGCCGAGGTGAAGAGCAGCGCGATCCGCGCCATTTCGGCCTCTGACATGCCCTGGGTGGTCACGGCGGCGGTGCCCAGCCGGAGGCCTCGGCCCTCCACGTAGGGCAGTGCGCATGTGTCGAGCACCACACCCGCGGCGGCCAGCCGGCCGCGGGCCGTTCTGCCGTCCACACCGAGCGGCGCGGGATCGGCGGTGATCAGATGCGTGTCCGTACCGTCCGTGGTGATCCGCAGACCCTCCGCGGCCAGCGCCTTGGCGAGCGCGCGTGCGTTGGCGACGACCTGGTGCGCGTACACCGTGAACGCCGGCGCCGCCGCCTCGCCGAACGCGACGGCCTTGGCGGCGATCGTATGCATCTGCGCACCGCCCTGCGTGAACGGGAACACCGCGCGGTCGACACGCTCCGCCAGCTCCTCGCCGCACAGGATCATCCCGCCGCGCGGTCCGCGCAGCACCTTGTGGGTGGTCGCGCACACCACATCGGCGTACGGCACCGGATTGGGCGCCGCGCCTCCGGCCACCAGTCCGATCGGATGCGCGGCGTCAGCGATCAGATACGCACCGACGTCCTCGGCGATCTGCCGGAACGCCGCGTAGTCGATATGGCGCGGATACGAGATCGAGCCGCAGACGACCGCCTTGGGCCGGTGCTCCCGGGCCAGCGCGCGCACCTGCGGATAGTCGATGAGCCCGGTCCCGGCGTCGACTCCGTACCCGACGAAGTCGAACCAACGGCCCGAGAAGTTGACCGGCGCGCCGTGTGTGAGATGCCCGCCGTACGGCAGCCCCATGGCCAGCACGGTGTCGCCGGGCCGCAGCAGCGCGGCGTACGCGGCGAGGACGGCGGAGGAGCCGGAATGCGACTGCACATTGGCATGCCCGGCCCCGAAGAGCGCCTTCGCCCGCGCGATCGCGATCCGCTCGGCGGCGTCGACCAGCTCGCAGCCGCCGTGGTAGCGGTGGCCCGGGTAGCCCTCGGCGTACTTGTTGGCGAGAGGCGAGCCGAGGGCAGCGAGGACGGCGGGCGAGGTGAAGTTCTCCGCGGCGATGAGCTGGAGACTGTCGGCCTGCCGCCGCGTCTCCCCCAGGATCACCTCGGCCATCTCGGGGTCCTGCCGCAGCAGCGCGTCGGGCGTTGCGGTGTGGGGTGCGCTGACGACGGCCATGACGGCCTCCGGGTTCGGGGGTGCGTGCGCCTTCCAATGTAGGTCGGGTGGGGGTACGGGCGCGTCTTGCGACGCGGGCGGTGCGGGCCGCGAAATCCAGCCCGTCCGGCGATTGAGGACAAAGCGGCCTCAGAAAGAAGACGGCACACCCGTCAGCGCCGTGACCACCGGGTCCAGCGCCTGGTGGATCTCCTCGCCGATCGAGCGGAAAAACGTGATCGGCGCCCCGTACGGGTCGTACACCTCGTCCGCCTCCGCCGTCGGCGCCAGCAGCCAGCCCCGCAGCGCCGCCGCCGCGCGGACCAAGGCGCGGGCGCGTTCGACCACGCCCTCGTCGACCGGGTCGGGCAGCGTCGCCGGGTCTATGGCCCGTACCAGCCGGGTGAACTCCTTGAGCGTGAAAGTGCGCAGCCCCGCGGAGTGGCCCATGGAGATCACCTGCGCTCGGTGGTCGCGGGTCGCGGTGAGGACCAGATCCGCGCGGATCACATGCTCGTCCAGCAGCTCGCGGCCGACGAAACCGGACGCGTCCGCGCCGAAGTCGGCCAGTACGGCCTCCGCGTTGGCCTCCATGGGCGCGCCCTCGTGCCCCCAGGTGCCGGCGCTCTCCACAATCAGGCCGCCGGTGAGCCGCTCGCCCAGGCGGACGGTCAGGGCATGCCGGTTCAGCCGCTCGGTGATCGGCGAGCGGCAGACGTTGCCGGTACTGACGTGGAGGATGCGGAAGGTGTTGCCGGTGTGTGCGGTCTCCGCTATGCCACGCCCCTCAGGGGCGGTCAATTGGCCACCTCGAGGTCGGGTACCACCTTGCGCAGCTCCTCCGCGTCGAGGGCGCCGGCCCGCAGCAGCACCGGGACCGTACCGGTGACATCGACGATCGAGGAGGGCACGATGCCGGGCGTGGGACCGCCGTCGAGATAGACCGAGACGGAGTCGCCGAGCATCTCCTGCGCCGCGTCGCAGTCCTCGGGAGACGGGTGTCCCGTGAGGTTGGCGCTGGAGACCGCCATCGGGCCGACCTCGGTGAGCAGTTCGATGGCGACGGGATGCAGCGGCATCCGGATCGCGACGGTGCCACGGGTGTCGCCCAAGTCCCACTGGAGGGACGGCTGGTGCTTGGCGACAAGAGTCAGCGCGCCGGGCCAGAACGCGTCGACCAGTTCCCACGCCTGCTCGGAGAAGTCGGTGACCAGGCCGTGCAGGGTGTTCGGGGAGCCGATCAGCACGGGCGTGGGCATATTGCGTCCGCGGCCCTTGGCGTCCAGCAGATCGGCGACTCCCTCGGAGCTGAAGGCGTCCGCGCCGATCCCGTACACGGTGTCGGTGGGCAGCACGACCAGCTCACCACGGCGTACGGCCGACGCGGCCTCACGCAGACCCGTCGAACGGTCGGTCGCGTCGTTGCAGTCGTATCGCCGTGCCATCAGCCTGACTCCCTGTTTTTTGAGGCTCGGTTCGCCGCCGGGGCGGTCTTTGCCGCTGCCGACGGTCGACCGTGCTCGATTCGCTCGTTCCTCGCGAACCTCCGCGCGCTCTCCCTTTCGGCAGCGGCGCGCCCCTTCGGCTCACTCGCCGGGGCGAGGAGGTGTACCGCGGTCGTCACGGCAAGGCCTTGCGTGCCGTGGCGAAGCGGGGGCGCTTGTTGAGGTCCGGGTGGTCCGCGGCGTCCGCCCAGCCGGACTCCTCGCTGAAGATCCACGGGACCTGTCCGCCCTGGGTGTCCGCGTGTTCGACCACGACCAGGCCGCCCGGCCGCAGCAGCCGGTGCGCGGTGCGTTCGATGCCGCGGATCGTGTCGAGTCCGTCCTCGCCGGAGAAGAGCGCCATCTCCGGATCGTGGTCACGGGCCTCGGGCGCGACGTACTCCCACTCCGTGAGCGGGATGTACGGCGGGTTGGAGATCACCAGGTCGACCTGGCCGTCGAGTTCGGGAAGGGCCGTCAGGGCGTTTCCCTGGTGCACGGTGACCCTGGATCCCTCGGCGTTCTTCCGCGTCCACGCGAGGGCGTCCTCGGACAGCTCCACGGCGTGCACACGCGAACGCGGCACCTCCTGCGCCATGGCGAGCGCGATCGCGCCGGAGCCCGAGCACAGATCGACGATCAGCGGCTCGACCACGTCCATCGCCCGTACGGCGTCTATGGCCCAGCCGACGACCGACTCGGTCTCCGGGCGCGGTACGAACACGCCGGGCCCGACCTGGAGTTCCAGATAGCGGAAGAACGCACGGCCGGTGATGTGCTGGAGCGGTTCCCTGGCCTCGCGGCGGGCCACCGCCTCCCAGTAACGGGCGTCGAAGTCCGCGTCCTTGACGCGGTGCAGCTCTCCTCGCTTGACGCCGTGCACATACGCGGCCAGTTCCTCCGCGTCGAAGCGCGGTGAGGGTACGCCCGCGTCGGCCAGCCGCTGGGTGGCCTGTGCCACCTCCGCGAGCAGCACGGAACGGGGGTGCGGGGGTCGCCCCCCGGGGGGTAGCTGCACGCTGGTCCTCCGGGCTGGAGTCGTACGGTCGTTTACGCGGGCTTGCTTACTGCGCGGCCGCGAGCTTCGCGGCCGAATCGGCGTCGACACAGGCCTGGATGACGGCGTCCAGATCTCCGTCGAGCACTTGGTCCAAGTTGTACGCCTTGAAACCGACACGGTGGTCCGAGATCCGGTTTTCCGGGAAGTTGTACGTACGGATCTTCTCGGACCGGTCGACGGTTCTCACCTGGCTGCGCCGCGCGTCGGCGGCCTCCTTCTCCGCCTCCTCCTGCGCCGCCGCGAGCAGCCGCGACCGCAGGATACGCAAGGCCTGCTCCTTGTTCTGGAGCTGGCTCTTCTCGTTCTGGCAGGAGGCGACCACTCCGGTGGGCAGATGAGTGATCCGGACGGCGGAGTCCGTCGTGTTGACGGACTGGCCGCCGGGCCCGGAGGAGCGGTAGACGTCGATCCGCAGATCGTTGGGGTTGATCTCGACGTCGATCTCCTCGGCCTCGGGCGTGACCAGCACACCGGCGGCGGAGGTGTGGATACGGCCCTGCGACTCGGTCGCGGGCACCCGCTGCACGCGGTGCACGCCGCCCTCGTACTTCAGCCGGGCCCAGACGCCCTGTCCGGGCTCGGTGGCGCCGTTGCCGCCCTTGGTCTTCACCGCGACCTGGACGTCCTTGTAGCCGCCCAGCTCGGACTCGGTGGCGTCGATGATCTCGGTCTTCCAGCCGACGCGCTCCGCGTACCGCAGATACATCCGCAGCAGATCACCGGCGAAGAGCGCGGACTCGTCGCCGCCCGCGCCGGCCTTGACCTCCAGGATGACGTCCTTGTCGTCGCTCGGGTCGCGCGGTACGAGCAGCAGCCTGAGGCGCTCGGTCAGTTCCTCGCGCTGCTTCTCCAACTCCCTGACCTCTTGGATGAACTCGGCAGCATAATCGGGATCGTCGGCCACGAACTCACGGGCCGTGACGATGTCCTCACCGGTCTGCTTCCAGGAGCGGTACGTGCCGACGATCGGAGTCAGCTCGGCGTAGCGCTTGTTGAGCTTGCGTGCATTCGCCTGGTCCGCGTGGACCGACGGGTCGGCGAGCTTCTTCTCCAGATCGGCGTGCTCGCCGATCAGTTCCTCGACCGCCTCGAACATCGGGGGCTCCTGGGTTCGTACGAAGGTGCTTCGGGACGCCAAAGCGCCGGTCTCGACACCCCGGAACGGGGCACCGAGAACCGGCGCAGATGGCTCGCTACTTCTTGGCGGAGGCGGCGGCCTTGCCGAAGCGGGCCTCGAAGCGGGCCACACGGCCACCGGTGTCGAGGATCTTCTGCTTGCCCGTGTAGAACGGGTGGCACTCGGAGCAGAGGTCCGCACGGATGGTGCCGGACTCGATGGTGCTCCGGGTGGTGAACGACGCGCCGCAGGTGCAGCTCACCTGGGTCTCGACGTACGCGGGGTGGATGTCGCGCTTCAAGGGTTTCTCCTAGTTCCGGGAGGGCACCGGGTCGTACACGCGGATTGCTCGTACGTGAACCGGGGCCGACGTACCAGTCTGCCAGGACCGGCCGTATCTCCCAAAACCGGGGTGTGGCCGGAGGTATTCCTGCGGCCTGTGGGCAGGCGCGCGGGCGCAAGAGCTCTCAGCCGCCGCCGATCGTGCCGGCCGCCTCGCCTCTGTCGCCCGCGGAGTCCTTCGTCGCGGAGACAGGGATCGGTTTGTCCTGTTTGAGGGCCGTCCAGACCTGCTGAGCGCCGTCCGGGATGGGCAGGACACGGTTCGGATCGGCGGGATCGTAGGCCACCGGGAGCGTGATCATCCGAATATTCCGGGCATCGAGGTCCTTGAGACCGCCGGCGAAGCCGATCAGCGCCTTGACCGAGCCGAGCCGGGAGTCGGGAGTGATCGCCCGGATGGCGGTGTCGGCGAGGTCGTAGAGCTTCTTCGGGCTGCTGAACAGGCCGACACTTCTGACCTGCTCGATCAGCGCCTTGACGAAGGCCTGCTGGAGCTCGATACGGCCCAGGTCGCTGCCGTCGCCGATGCTCTTGCGCGTCCGTACGAGACCGAGGGCCTGCTCGCCGTCGAGGACATGGGTGCCGGGCGCGAGCGTCAAATGGCTCTTGGCGTCGTCGATCGGCCGTGTGGTGGTGATCCTGACGCCGCCCAGCTCGTCGATGAGCTGCTTGAAGCCGGTGAAGTCGACCTCGATGAAGTGATCCATCCGGATACCGGACATCGTCTCGACGGTCTTCACCGCGCACGCGGCGCCGCCGACCTCGTACGCGGTGTTGAACATGGCGAGCCGCTCGCCGGGAACGGTGCCGCCGTCGGGTCCGGTGCAGTCAGGGCGGTCGATCAGGGTGTCGCGCGGTACGGAGACGACGCTCGCCTTCTTGTGGCCCGGATATACGTGGATGATCATGGCCGTGTCGGAGCGCGCGCCGCCCGCGCCGCCTCCGTACACCGCATTGGCGCCGGAGCGGGAGTCCGAGCCGAGGACGAGGATGTCCTCGGAGCCGTTGTCGACATCGGCGGGACGCTCCCGGCCCAGGATGCGGTCGATGTCTATGCCTCGGAGATTGCCGTCGAGCTTGACATAGACGTAACCGAGTCCCGATCCGCCGAGAAGGACCAGGACGGCGGCCGACCACGCGACGACGGCGGTCGCCCTGCGGCGCTTGCCCTTCCTGGCCTCGCGGCGTCTGCCACGGCCGGGTATCCGGCTGCTGCTCCGGTCGGTCATGGTCTCCCTCCGCCCGTCCAGCCAGTCAAACACCAAGGACGGAGCACGGCACCCTGAGGCCGTCAGCGGGCCGCGGAGGGCCTCAGGGTGCCGCTGACGGCCCTGTACGGCCCGGAACGCGGAACCGCCCCGGCGCACGGGCGCCGGGGCGGTTCGGTGGAACAGGTGGAGCAGCGGTTCGGTGGGGCAGCGGGCCTGATCAGTCGTTGCCGTTGCCCGGACCGGGCGTCGTCTTCTGGATCTGGAGCAGGAACTCCGCGTTCGACTTCGTCTGCTTCATCTTGTCCAGGAGCAGCTCGATCGCCTGCTGCTGGTCGAGCGCGTGCAGCACCCGGCGCAGCTTCCAGACGACGGCCAGTTCCTCGCCGCCGAGCAGGATCTCTTCCTTACGGGTGCTGGACGCGTCCACGTCCACCGCCGGGAAGATGCGCTTGTCCGACAGCTTCCGGTCGAGCTTGAGCTCCATGTTGCCGGTGCCCTTGAACTCCTCGAAGATCACCTCGTCCATGCGCGAGCCGGTCTCGACCAGCGCGGTGGCCAGGATGGTCAGCGAGCCGCCGTCCTCGATATTGCGCGCGGCACCGAAGAAGCGCTTCGGCGGGTAGAGCGCGGTCGAGTCGACACCACCGGACAGGATGCGTCCGGAGGCGGGCGCCGCGAGGTTGTACGCACGGCCCAGACGCGTGATGGAGTCCAGCAGGACGATCACGTCGTGGCCCAGCTCGACCAGGCGCTTGGCACGCTCGATGGCCAGCTCGGCGACGGTGGTGTGGTCCTCGGCCGGGCGGTCGAAGGTCGAGGAGATGACCTCGCCCTTGACTGACCGCTGCATGTCGGTGACCTCTTCGGGACGCTCGTCGACCAGGACGACCATGAGGTGGCACTCGGGGCTGTTGACCGTGATCGCGTTGGCGATGGCCTGGAGGATCATGGTCTTGCCGGTCTTCGGCGGGGCCACGATCAGACCGCGCTGGCCCTTGCCGATGGGTGCGACCAGATCGATGATCCGCGTGGTCAGCACACCCGGGTCGGTCTCCAGACGGAGCCTGTCCTGCGGGTAGAGCGGAGTCAGCTTCTGGAACTCCGGGCGGCCACGGCCGGTTTCGGGCGCCATGCCGTTGACGGAGTCGAGGCGCACCAGCGCGTTGAACTTCTCGCGGCGCTCGCCCTCCTTGGGCTGGCGCACGGCGCCGGTGACATGGTCGCCCTTGCGCAGACCGTTCTTGCGGACCTGGGCGAGCGAGACATACACGTCGTTGGGGCCCGGCAGATAGCCGGAGGTCCTGATGAACGCGTAGTTGTCGAGGATGTCGAGGATGCCCGCGACGGGGATCAGCACATCGTCGTCGGCGACCTGCGGCTCACCGGGACCGAACTCGTCACGGCCGCGGCGGCCACGGCGGTCGCGGTACCGGCCGCGCCGG
>NZ_FMDK01000413.1 GCF_900091995.1 Streptomyces sp. MnatMP-M17 | reverse complement strand
GTTCCAGGACGCGGGCCGCGCGCGGCGGATAACCGGGCGCCAGCACCTCGCGGCCCCGCTCCGCGCGGGCCCGGTACGCGTCCAGGGCCGCCTCCGCGACCGGGCCCGAGGCCGCCACGTCCAGCCGCGAGATCACCTCCGTCGCCTCCCGCAGTGCCTCCGCCAGCTCACGCTCCGCCTCGCTCAGCGAGGGCACATCCGCAGGCGGGGCCTCCCGTACCGGCAGACAGTGCCAGAGGACCTCCGTATGACGGTCGCCCTCCGGGCCCACCGAGGTGATCTCGGGCACCAGACCGTACGGCGCGCCCGTCGCGACGACGGCCTCCTCGGCCTCCAACGCGCGGGCGTTGAACTCCGGCGGTCCGCTGAGCCCGAGCGGATGGCCCGGTACGGGCAGTGCCACCCGGTATCCGGTCACACCGAGCGCCCGCAGCCGTCCCAGTGCCAGCGTGAGCCCGACAGGACCGGCCTCGCCGGGCAGTCCTTCCACCCGGTGCGGCGCGTCGTCACCGACCACGGCGAGTACGGCGTCGTCCGGCGATACAAACCCGGCCAGAAGGGCGTTTCCCCAAGCGGCCAGCAGTCCTGAGCGTGGTTGCGAATGCATGGACCCAGCCTAGGGAACGGACCTCAAGGCCGGTCCACTCGACCGGTGGCGTAGATTTTCCGGGGAGACGCGCCCACAGGCGCACCCGGAACCTCAAGACGATTGCATGGGGAGACAACGCGCTCATGAGCGATGTACTGGAGCTGGTGGACGTATCCGTGGTCCGCGACGGACGCGCTCTGGTGGACGATGTCTCCTGGTCGGTCAAGGAGGGAGAGCGCTGGGTGATCCTCGGCCCCAACGGCGCCGGCAAGACCACTCTGCTCAATCTCTCCTCCAGCTATCTGTTCCCGACCAGCGGACAGGTGAGCATCCTCGGCGACCGGCTCGGCAGGGTGGACGTCTTCGACCTCCGCCCGCGCATCGGTATCGCGGGCATCGCCCTGGCCGAAAAGCTTCCCAAGCGCCAGACCGTCCTCCAGACCGTGCTGACCGCCGCGTACGGCATGACCGCGACCTGGCACGAGAACTACGACGAGGTCGACGAGCAGCGCGCCCGCGCCTTTCTCGACCGGCTGGGCATGACCGAGTATCTCGACCGCAGATTCGGCACTCTCTCCGAGGGCGAGCGCAAGCGCACCCTGATCGCCCGGGCGATGATGACCGATCCCGAGCTGCTCCTCCTGGACGAGCCCGCGGCCGGTCTCGACCTCGGCGGGCGCGAGGACCTGGTACGCAGGCTCGGCCGCCTCGCCCGCGATCCGTACGCGCCCTCCATGATCATGGTCACGCACCATGTCGAGGAGATCGCGCCGGGCTTCACGCATGTGCTCATGATCCGCCAGGGCAAGGTGCTCGCAGCCGGCCCGATGGAGACGGAACTTACCTCCCGCAACCTCTCCCTCTGCTTCGGCCTTCCGCTCGTCGTCGAACGCAACGGTGACCGCTGGACCGCGCGGGGCCTCCCGCTCGGCTGACGCGGGAACCGCCGCTCGGCTGACCGGATATCACCCCTGTCCCGACAGGGATCGCCGGACCTACCATGACCAGGTGGAAATCGAAGCGTGGGTGTGGTGGCTGATCGGCGCCGTCGGTCTGGGTATTCCGCTTGTTCTGACCGCGATGCCCGAGTTCGGAATGTTCTCCGCGGGCGCGGTAGCCGCCGCCGTCACCGCCGCGCTCGGCGGCACCGTGGTGGCCCAAGTCCTCGTATTCGCCGTGGTGTCCGTCGCGCTCACCGCGGTGGTCCGCCGTATCGCGAGCCGGCAACGCGGCTCGAATCCCGGAGCGGCCACGGGAATTGACGCGCTGAGAGGCCGTCAGGCCATCGTTCTCGAACGTGTCGACGGCCGAGGTGGCCGGATCAAGCTCGCCGGTGAGGTCTGGTCGGCGCGCACCCTTGACGCGGATGCGTCGTTCGAACCCGGCCAGCAGGTCGATGTGGTCGAAATCGACGGAGCGACAGCCGTGGTGATGTGAGTCAACCCTGTGGAACGCTCGCCATGCACGCTCCTGGTCTGAGAAACTCGATCATCAGAACATCCGGCAGCGAAGGGCCCGAGATACGCGATGCCATCAATCATCATCGTCCTGGTCATCCTGGTGGTGCTTGTATTCATCGCCCTGGTCAGAACGATCCAGGTCATCCCGCAGGCAAGCGCCGCCATCGTGGAGCGGTTCGGCCGCTACACCCGAACTCTCAACGCGGGCCTGAACATCGTGGTCCCGTTCATCGACTCGATCCGTAACCGGATCGACCTCCGCGAGCAGGTCGTGCCCTTCCCGCCGCAGCCGGTGATCACACAGGACAACCTGGTCGTCAACATCGACACCGTCATCTACTACCAGGTGACCGACGCCCGCGCCGCGACCTATGAAGTCGCCAGCTATATCCAGGCGATCGAACAGCTCACCGTCACCACGCTGCGCAACATCATCGGCGGCATGGACCTGGAGCGGACACTCACCTCCCGCGAGGAGATCAACGCGGCGCTGCGCGGCGTTCTCGACGAGGCCACCGGCAAGTGGGGCATCCGCGTCAACCGCGTCGAGCTGAAGGCCATCGAACCGCCCACCTCCATCCAGGACTCGATGGAGAAGCAGATGCGCGCCGACCGTGACAAGCGCGCCGCGATCCTCACCGCCGAGGGCATCCGCCAGTCGCAGATCCTCACCGCGGAGGGCGAGAAGCAGTCCGCGATCCTGCGCGCGGAAGGTGAGGCCAAGGCCGCGGCCCTGCGCGCCGAGGGCGAGGCCCAGGCGATCCGTACGGTCTTCGAGTCGATCCACGCCGGCGACCCGGACCAGAAGCTCCTCTCGTACCAGTACCTCCAGATGCTCCCCAAGATCGCCGAGGGAGACGCCAACAAGCTCTGGATCGTGCCCAGCGAGATCGGTGACGCCCTCAAGGGACTCAGCGGCGCCTTCGGCAACCTCGGCGGCGGCATGCCCGGCTTCGACACCGGCAAGGAGCGCCGACAGGACCCCCCGCTGGACTGACCCGCCCGGCCCTTCGTGCATGATCGGTGCATCTTGCACCGATCATCGAAGGGCAGCGCACTGTGACCATCTGGGAGATGCTCGCCGTCTTCGTGGCGGGCATCAGTGCCGGAACCATCAACACCATCGTCGGTTCCGGCACCTTGATCACCTTTCCCGTCCTGCTGGCGACCGGCCTCCCACCGGTCACCGCCACCGTCTCCAACGCCCTCGGGCTCATACCGGGATCGGTCAGCGGCGCCATCGGCTACCGCGCCGAACTCGCCGGCCAGAGCCGCCGTGTACTGCGGCTGAGCGTCGCCGCACTCATCGGCGGTCTCACCGGCGCCACACTGCTGCTCGTACTGCCCTCGACGGCCTTCGAAACGATCGTGCCCGTCCTGGTCACCATCGCCCTCGCTCTGGTGATCCTCCAGCCGAGGCTCACCAGAGCCGTCCAGGCCCGCCGCCGACGCAGAGGAACCGGCGCCCGTCTTGACGGTGGCCCGCTCCTGTTCGCCGGACTCCTCCTCGCCAGCGTCTACGGCGGCTACTTCACAGCGGCCCAAGGGATCATTTATCTCTCCCTGATGGGCATGCTGCTCGACGACAGCCTGCAACGCCTCAACGCCGTCAAGAATGTCCTCGCCGCCGTCGTCAACAGCATCGCCGCGCTCTACTTCCTCTTCGTCGCCCACTTCGACTGGACGGCCGTCGTGCTCATCGCCGCCGGCTCCGCACTGGGCGGCCAGCTCGGCGCCAAGGTCGGCCGCCGACTCCCACCGGTCGCGCTGCGCGCACTGATCGTGGCCGTCGGTGCGGTCGCCATCGCACAGCTCCTGATCCGCCGGTACGGCTGACACCGGGCGAGGGCGGGCGGAACGGACAAGAGCCCGCTCCCGGACCGGGAAGCGGGCTTTCGCCGTACGTCTCGGGCTGCACGTTCCGTTACGCGGCGGAGCGCACGCCTATCAGCCACTGCGGCAGCTCCGAACGCTCACCGGCCCGCAGCGACAGCAGCATCGCGTCCGCCGGGGACGGTACGAACGGCTCGTGCAGCAGCGGCATCCCGGCCTGCTCCGGCGTACGGTCGGCCTTGCGATGGTTGTCCTCGGCGCAGGAAGCGACCGTATTCAGCCAGCTATCGGCACCGCCTCGGGACCTCGGCACCACATGGTCCACCGTCGTCGCGCGTCTGCCGCAGTACGCGCAGCGATGTTGGTCCCGTACCAGAACGCCCCGCCTCGACCACGGGGCCTGTCTTCGAAAGGGCACCCGCACATAGCGGCAGAGCCTGATCACCCGGGGCACCGGAAGCTCCACAGCGGCGGCACGGACACGGAGACCGGGATGAGCCTGCTCGACAACGGCCTTGTCCTGGAGCACCAGCACCACCGCGCGGTTGAGTGTCACCGTCGACAGCGGCTCGAAGCTCGCATTCAGTACCAGCGTGTCCCGCATCCCGCCCACCTCCCGTGTGCCGGCCCACCGCCTGGCGGGCTGGGATCAACTCTGGCCGGGCACGCCGAGGGGGACAACACAATAAAAAGTGCCCTGCCCTGATCTCTCCAAGACCAGGGCAGGGCAAACAAAAGGCAAACGGTCAGCCTGCCGCAGGCGCCGCGTACTCGCCGATGAGCTGCGCACGTGCAAGCGCGTGGAACCGAAGATTGAAGCCGACGAACGCGGGTGAGGCGTCACTGTCGGGCCCCAGCTTCTCGGTGTCCACCGCGTACACCGTGAACACATACCGATGCGCCGGATCCCCGGCCGGCGGCGCCGCGCCTCCGAAGTCCTTCGACCCGTAGTCGCTCCGCGCGTGCACGGCGCCCGCGGGCAGTCCCTTGAACGAACCGCTGCCAGCGCCCGCGGGCAGCTCGGTCACCGATGCCGGGATGTCGAAGAGCACCCAGTGCCAGAATCCGCTGCCGGTCGGCGCGTCGGGATCGAAGCACGTCACGGCGAAGCTCTTGGTCTCCGCGGGAAAGCCCTCCCAGCGCAACTGCGGAGAGGTGTTCCCGGCCGCGTAGACCTGTGCGTCCTTGAGCACCGCGCCGGGCGCGATGTCGTCGCTCACCACGGTGAAGGACGGCACCTGCGGATGGAAGTCATGAGGGAGCGGAGCCCTCTTGCCCTCGGTCAACGTCTGAACCTCCGAATCGGCTGTTCCGCCGACCGGTGTGCCGACGGATCTGCCCTGCGACGCCGAGCCTAAAGGCCGTGATCAGAACCAGTTGCGACGGCCACCCACCTCGGCGAGCCACTGGTTGAGATAGCCGGGCCAGTCGGTGCCGTGGAAGTCGGCGAGACCGACCTGGAAGGACCGGAACGAGTCGCTGCCCTCGGTGAAGAGCCCCGGCTTCTTGTCCATCTCCAGGATGACGTCCATCTCACGGTCGTCCGCGACGAAGGTCAGCTCGACCTGGTTGAGCCCGCGGTACTGCTGCGGCGCGAAGAACTCGATCTCCTGGTAGAAGGGCAGCCGCTGGCGCGTCCCGCGGATATGACCGCGTTCCATGTCCGCGGCCTTGAAGCGGAACCCGAGCTGGATGAAGGCGTCCAGGATGGCCTGCTGCGCCGGTAGCGGATGGACATTGATCGGGTCGAGATCGCCGGAGTCCAGCGCCCGGGCGATCGCGAGCTCCGTGGTCACGCCGATGTTCATGCCGCGGAGCTGCTGGCCGTCGATCGTCGTGATCGGGGTCTCCCACGGGATCTCGAGACCGAACGGCACCACGTGGACCGCTCCGGCCTGAACCTCGAAGGCGCCGCCGATGGACTGCTTGGTGAACTCGATGTCCTGCTTGAGCTCCTGGTCGTTGCCTTCGACCTCGACACGCGCCTGAAGGCCGACGGAGACCCCTTGGATCTGCTGGTTGACAGAACCGCCCTGGAGCCGCACCTCGCCCTGCACGACGCCGCCAGGCACGACGTTCAGCTCGGTCAGCTCCGTCTCGACGGACGCACCACCGGCGCCGAGGCTCGCGAGCAGCTTCTTGAAGCCCATGTTCACTCCTTCTAGGTCCTGACCCCTACATACGCGCTCCGACCGTAGTCGGTTCCCCGGTACGCTCATACGCCATGGAGAGCCCCGACCGTATGCCGCTTCCCCGGGACTTCTTCGACCGCCCGGTCCTGGAGGTCGCGCCCGATCTGCTCGGCCGAACGCTGGTGCGCACCACGGACGACGGTCCGATCGAGCTCCGGCTGACCGAAGTGGAGGCGTACGCGGGCGAGATCGACCCGGGATCACATGCCTTCCGCGGCCGGACGGCCCGTAACGGAGTGATGTTCGGCCCGCCCGGTCACGCGTACGTCTACTTCACTTACGGGATGTGGCACTGCCTCAACCTGGTGTGCGGCCCGGAGGGCATGGCGAGCGGAGTTCTGCTCCGCGCGGGCGAGATCCAGGTGGGCGCGGAGCTGGCACATAAACGTCGATTCTCGGCCCGGCACCACAGGGAACTGGCCAAAGGCCCGGCCCGCCTGGCCACCGCGCTCGATGTCGACCGCGCCCTCAACGGCACGGACGTCTGCGCGGGCCCCGACGCACCGCTGGCGATATTGGCCGGCACTCCTGTACCGACTGACCAGGTCCGCAGCGGCCCTCGCACCGGAGTCGGCGGCGACGGGGCGGTCCATCCGTGGCGCTTCTGGATCGCGGGCGACCCTTCGGTGAGCCCTTATCGGGCCCATGTGCCCCGACGCCGCCGAACTTGACTCGTACCGTTCATCCGCCTAACGTAGCCCGAGCCGCTTGACACGGGTCCTGCTGTTCAGCAGCCCCCGAAGCGGCCACCCACTACTGACGATCAACCCTGACGGGTTCGATTTCGGCATGCCGAAATTCAAGCCCGACGGCTCGATTATGAGCCGGGCGGGGATTCGGTTAAAGTAGCGGAAGCCGAAAGGCGAAAGACCAATCCAAAGGTCACCGGAATTCATGAGGCGGAAGACGCCGAATGAGTCTGGTAAAGTCGGAGACGCAAGACAGCAAGACAAGCAGAACAGCAAGACAAGTAAGACCGAAGGGAAATGCCCGGAGGAAAGCCTGTGAGGGTGAGTACGAAGGAAGCGTCCGTTCCTTGAGAACTCAACAGCGTGCCAAAAGTC
>NZ_FMDK01000695.1 GCF_900091995.1 Streptomyces sp. MnatMP-M17 | reverse complement strand
CAGAACCGTACTGCCACGCCAGCAGACCTTGCGCGCCGTGGTCGACTGGTCCTGGGACCTGCTGGACGAGCGGGAACGTACGGTGCTGCGCCAGGTGTCCGTCTTCGCGGGGGGCTGGGATCTGACGGCGGCGGAGGCCGTATGTGCCGAGGTTCCGGCCGCGCCGGCCGCGCCGGCCGCGCCGGGTGCGCCGGGTGCGCCGGGAGTGGCTGCTTCCTCGGGAGTGGATTCTTCCGCCGTGCCCGATCTGCTCGGCGCGCTGGTCGACAAGTCGCTCGTCGTGGCCGCGCCGGCGCCCGGTCCCGACGGCGGGATGCGGTACCGCCTCCTGGAGACCATCCATGAGTACGCCGTCGAACGCGCTGCCGAGGCCCCGGCCGTACGGGCCGCCGCGGAGCGCGCCCACACGGCATACTTCACCGGCCTGGCGGAGACGGCCGAGCCGCGTCTGCGCTCCGGCGAACAGCTCCCATGGATCCGCCGTCTTGAGACCGAGCTCGACAACATCCGCGCGGCCCTCCACCGTGGCGTTCTGGCGCGCGACGAGGAGTCCACGCTGCGGCTGGTCTTCGCCATGGGCTGGTTCTGGTGGCTGCGCAACTACCGTCCCGAGGGCCTGTCCTGGACGGAACACGCCCTGGCCCTGGGCCCTGCCGAGCCGGCCCGCCCGGACGACCCGGATGAATCGGAGGACCCGGCCG
Source organism: Streptomyces sp. MnatMP-M17 (assembly GCF_900091995.1). Lineage (GTDB taxonomy): Bacteria > Actinomycetota > Actinomycetes > Streptomycetales > Streptomycetaceae > Streptomyces. The sequence continues at coordinate 1,926 of NZ_FMDK01000695.1, read as the reverse complement.
ACCACCAGGACGCGAGCCGCGCGGACGGTCCGGAGGACTCGGAGGACCCGGAGGACCCGGACAACGCCCTGTACTGGTCCCGGATGCGGCTCCAGGTACTGCGCCTCTTCCTCATCGGTGAGAGCGGCCAGAGCGAGAAGCTACGCACCGACCCGCACCTCCAGAGGACCGTCCGGCGGATTCTGCGCGCCTTCAGCAGACCTGGTCCGCAGTCGGCCCGCTTCCCGGGGCTGCTCTGGTGGCTGCTCGCCCATCTCTTCGACCGGACGGTCGACATGCGCGCCTTGATCGATGCCTCCATCGCCAACTGCCGTGAGCACGGCGGCGACTGGGAGGTCGGCATCATGCTGATGGGACGCGCCAACATGATGGTCGACGTGCCCGGCGGGCTGGCGGGCGTCGACGAGGACCTGGCCGAGCTGCGCGAGGTGAGCCGCCGCGTCGGTGACCGCTGGATGCTTGCCCAGGTGGCGAGTGCCAGAGGCGAGGCGAGCACGGTGCGCGGACGGTACGAGGAGGCGCGCGGCGCGTACGAGGAAGCGCTGCGCTTCGCCCGCGCGGTCGGAGCACACGCCGAGGCGCCGTACCTGCTGGCCCGTCTCGCCGAACTGTCCTACCGGGCCGGTGACACGGCCGCGGCGGAGAAGGGCCTGGACGAAGCGTTCGCCGAGGCCGAGCGCCACCACGTCCAGGACGCGCTTGCCTTCGTGTACTTCATGCGCGCGGTCCTCGCCCTCGACCGAGGTGAGTCCGGGCGGGCCGGAGCGCTGCTGGACCGGGCGCGGCGCGCGGCGGAGCAGGGCTCACCGCCGCCGCATTTCACGGCCGGAGTCGACGCGCTGGACGCGCGGATCTCCCTGCACGAGGGCGCGGGACCGGTCGCGGCGGCGCGCTCGCTGGCAGCCGTGCTGCGTGCGGCGAGGGAGAGCCGGCTCTCGGACAACGTCGTCGCCCAGCTCGCCGAGCTGGGAGCGCCGATGCTGCTGCTCGCCGATGAGCCCGGACCGGCCGTACGGCTGCTTGCCGCCACCGCCGCCTGGCGGGCCGACTGCCCGCGTTCCGTACCGGAACGGGCCGAGGCGGAGAGGACCGAGGCGCGCGCCCGCGAGGTGCTGGGCCCTCGGCGGTACGAGACGGAGCGCGAGGCGGGACGGCCCCTCACTCCGGCCCAGGTCGTGGATCTGCTGGAGCTGGAGCTGGAGCTGCCGTAGCTGGCGGATCCGCCGTAGCTGCCAGGATGCGTCAGAGGCAACTGATCCGGGACTGCGCCCAGTCGGCCAGCGCCACCGCGCCGAGCGGCCGGTACGGCTCGACCACCAGCCGGATCGTCTTCCGTCCCGAGATGCCCACCTGTACGGGTACGGCCGGATCGCCGCCGCGCAGCACGGGCGAGCGCCAGAGCCGTTCGCCGTCGCCGTACAGCGAGAAGCGCACGGAACCGAGGCGCCGCGTCAGATCGTCCACGCCGACCAGGGCCGCATAGGTGGCACAGCTCCGGTTGAGATCGATGGTGACCGACGACGACGCGTGCGTCGTGACGCCATGTGCGTACCGGGTGCCGCCGATGGACAGGCCGGAGCGCTGCCACATCCAGCTGCTTCCGATGAGCCGCACCTCGGGCTTGGTCTTGTCGCCGAAGAGGTCGTACGACAACTGGTTCACCTGATAGTCCGCCGGAGGGGGAGGCGGTGGCGGCTTCGGGCTCGGCGTGGGCTTCGGCGGAGGCGGTACAGGCGGCACCGGCGCCTTGGTCGGCACCGGCGGCGGACTGGGCTTGGCGGGCGTCGGCCTGGCGGGAGTGGGCTTCGGCTTCGGTTTCGGGGCCGGTTTCGCCGAGGGCGACGGCGTCGGCTGCTGCGCGGAGGGCGCGGGCTCCGGCGCGGGCGGCCTGGGCGACGGGGGCGGCGGAACCGGCTTCTGCGGGAG
>NZ_FMDK01000412.1 GCF_900091995.1 Streptomyces sp. MnatMP-M17 | reverse complement strand
CGTAAATCATGCCGTCCGGACATGTACCTCCGGAGGCCCCGGCACCCGCACCACCCACCGGCCCCCGCGCCGCAGGCGCGTTCCGCGGCTAATGGGGCTGCGGCGACGGAGAGCGGGGCTGTTGGGCCGGGTCCGTCGCGCAGGCGGAGTTCTTGGCCGCCGCGCTCACCAGCGTCGCCAGCGCCTCGTCCGCGTCCTTCTGGACGTTCAGTTTGGTGAAGGTCGTGCCGAGGAGCAGATCGACGTCCGCCGTCTTGCGCGAGTCGGTCTTCGTCGCGGCGCCCTTCAGCTGTGTGCCGAGCACCGTGAGCGCCGTGTTCCAGGCACTCGGGGAGCCCAGCAGTATCCCGGCGCCCTGGATCTTCTTGTCGTACTTGGCCGGAGCGTTGCCCACCTTGCCGATGAGGAAGCCGCGCTTCTTCAGCTCGTCGGCCGTGGTCTTGGCCAGACCTCCGCGCGGCGTCGCGTTGTAGACGTTGACCGTGATCTGGCCCGGTTTGGGCAGTGCCATGGCCGCCGTCGAGGAGGTCTTGCAGCCGTGCTTCCGGCCGGCGGCGGCGGCGAGTTTCTTGCCGCTTTCGCCCGAGAAGACATCGATGAGCTGCATGGTTCCCCAGCCGGCCAGGCCGAGGGCGACGATTGCGGAGGTGCCCGCGAGTACCAGCCTGCGGCGGTGCCGGGGGCGGCGCATCCGTGGGTACTTGTCACCCGTGATGCGGTACTTACCGCCCAGACCAGGGGGAGTGAGCATGCTCATGAGCGCAGCGTAGTGCGCGCCGATGGTCAGGTCCTACTAAATGATCAATGGGTTGAGCTGTCCGAGGTGCGAAAGGCCCCGAAAGGCGCAGTCATCACCCGTACGGACCCGCCGTCAGCCCAGATCCAGCTCCAGCACGCGCGCGTGCAGCACCTGGCGCTGCTGGAGCGCGGCGCGGACGGCGCGGTGCAGCCCGTCCTCCAGATAGAGATCGCCCTGCCACTTCACGACATGCGCGAAGAGGTCTCCGTAGAAGGTGGAGTCCTCGGCGAGCAGCGTCTCCAGGTCCAATTGGCCCTTGGTCGTCACGAGCTGATCGAGGCGGACCGGGCGCGGCGCGACATCCGCCCACTGCCGGGTGCTTTCCCGGCCGTGGTCGGGATACGGCCGCCCGTTACCGATGCGCTTGAAGATCACACGGAAAGCCTACCGGGCGACCGGCTCCGGGCGCAGCCATGGCGCCGGAGGACAAAGGTGGCATTCCGTGTCACATCAGGAGTAAAGCGTGAACGGAACCCATTCGTCCGCCTGGTCTCCCGCCTCGATCACGGCCGATCACGGCCGATCACGGAGGATCCGGGCTGATCCGGCCGATCCGCCGGTCCGGGCCGCGTGTCCGGAAGCCGTACGCCGTGGGTGCGGAGGCTCCGCGCCCACGGCGTACGTTCAGTGCTCCGTCACGCCGTGGGCGCGTGGCCGCGGCCGTGGGTGCGGTGCTCGGCCGGAGCGCTCTCGGCCTTGCCGCGCGCCGGCGCGGACTGCTTCTGCGCCGGAGTGGAGAGGGAGCGCAGGTCGTGCGCGTAGGTGCCAACGGCGTTGGCGATGACGCCGATGTTGACGCCGAAGGCCTTCATGTTGATGTTGGACAGGTTGTCGCAGGCGGAGTGGTAGCACTTGTCGAACGCCACACCGGCCTCGCCGCCGTACTTCTTGGCCTGGGCCGCGCTCTTGATGCCCTCGGCGCCGGTGAAGGTGCCGCCGGAGGCGATGCCCGCCTCCATGAAGGGACCGTAGTCGGAGCGGCCGTCGAAGTCCGTGCCCTCGTGCGGGACGCCCTGGCGGTCGAGGAAGTCGGTGATGCCCTTCTCCAGCTGGGCCGAGCCCTCCGGGCCCGGTCCGGCGCCCGTGGCGTCCGAGTCGTCGCCGTCGTAGACGAACTGCGCGGCGTTCGGTGAGGCGATCATGTCGAAGTTCAGATAGAGCGCGATGTCCGCGCGCTGTTCCGCGGTGAGCCGGGTGACATAGGACTCGGCGCCGAGCAGTCCCAGCTCCTCCGCCGACCACCAGGCGAAGCGCACCTTGTTCGTGGGCTTGTCATGGGTCTTGGCGAGCTTGAGCGCCACCTCCAGCAGTCCGGCCGAGCCCGAGCCGTTGTCGTTGATGCCGGCGCCCTCGGTGACCGAGTCGAGGTGCGCGCCGAGCATGACCGTACGGTCGGCGTCGCCGCCCTTGGTTTCGGCGACCACATTGCGGGTGGTGCGCTCCTCCTGGAGCTGCCGGAGCTCCAGCGAGATGGTCACCGGGCCGGTCTGGGTCTCGGCGACGAGCGCCTGGCCCTCGGCCTGGGTGATACCGCCGGTGGGAATCACTCCGGCGTCGGGACCGCCGAGCGTGCCGTTGAGCGAGCCCGCGGTGTTGTTGTAGATGACCGCCGCGACCGCGCCGGCCGCCGCGGCCTCCCGCTGCTTGGTGGCGAAGTCGCAGCCGCCGCGCTGGATCAGCGCGATCTTGCCGGTGAAGGCCCCGGCGGCGTAGTCGGCGGGCTCGCAGCCCGTGGTCGTGTCGACCGGTACGGCGGCGAGCGCGGCCCGGGTGCCGCCCTCCGGCGTGGACTTCGTGTACGACATGGCCACTATGGCGACATCGCGCGGCGCCGGTGCGGTGACCGAGAGCTTCTCGGCGAGCGTCTCGATATAGGTGATGTCGAAGGTGTCGTAGGAGACGCGGTAGCCGGCCTTCTTGAGCTGGTTGTACACATAGGCGGCCGAGGCCTCGTGGCCGGGTGTGCCGGCGGCTCTGTTGCCGTCGGCGGAGTCCGCGATGGCCTGGAGCGCCTTGAGGTGCTTGTAGGCGTCCTTGGCGGATGCCTCGCGCACCAGCTTCCGGGAGAGCTTCGCCGCCTCCTTGCCCGGGTTGTGCGCTCGTGCGACGGCGGGCGAGGCGGACAGCAGAAGCGGCGCGGCGAGCGCGCTGACGGCCGCAACGGCCATGAGCCTGCGGGGAGTTGCCTTCACAAGGGTCCTTCCGGCGCGAACGGATGTGAGCGAACGTGAGGGAAAGCTAGCGACCGGTGCGCCGCCTGTGAACAGTTGTGTCGCAGGTCACGTCGTACAAGGGCGCATCGGCTCCGGATCGGCCGCGGACCGGTCGTGTGGCATGGGGCTCAGCGTTTGTCCGGAGGGCCGGCGCTCTTCGCCGCCTTCGCGGCCTGCTTGGTCTCCTGCTTGAACGCCCTGACCTTGGCCAGCGATTCGGGTCCGGTGATGTCGGCCGCCGAGCGGTAGGACCCTTCGTCGCCGTACGCGCCCGCGGCCTCCCGCCAGCCCTCGGGCCGTACGCCGTACTGCTTGCCCAGCAGGGCCAGAAAGATCTGGGACTTCTGCTTCCCGAAGCCGGGCAGCGCGTTGAGCCGCTCCCGCACCTCCGTGCCGGTGGCGACATCGCGCCAGATCGCGGTGGCGTCGCCGTCGTAGTGCTCGACCAGATACTGGCAGAGCTGCTGCACGCGTCCGGCCATGGAGCCCGGATAGCGGTGTACGGCGGGCTTCTCCGAGAGCAGCGCCACGAACGCCTCCGGGTCGTACGCGGCGATCTGCCGAGCGTCGAGATCGTCACCGCCCATGCGTACGGCGATGGTGTAGGGCCCGGAGAACGCCCATTCCATGGGAACTTGCTGGTCCAGCAGCATGCCGACCAGCGCGGCCAGCGGACTGCGGCCGAGCAGTTCGTCGGCATCGGACTGCTGTGCGAGCCGAATTCTGGTGCTCATTCCCCGATGATCACCCTGCCCTCGGCGTGACGCACGTACACACGCACCACTCGTGTGTTCATATGACTAATTTGTGGTGCGGATGGCGCAACCGGAGGGCGGGTAGATCTGGGCCGACCGGGTGAGACGGCGGGGGGGCGGTACGAGTGGTGTCGGCATTCCCTGACCGGGTCATTCCGGTGCAGGGACATATTCCGGAACCTTCGGGAAAGGCCGCTCGCCCGTGACACAGCCCTTTGAACTGCCGGATTTCTATATGGCCTATCCGGCCCGGCTCAATCCCCATCTGGAGGAGGCGAGGGAGCACTCCAAGAAATGGGCCAGGGACATGGGGATGCTGGAGGGATCGGGGATCTGGGAGGAGCACGACCTCGATTCCCATGACTACGCCCTGCTCTGCTCGTACACCCATCCGGACTGCGACGGTCCGGCGCTTTCCCTGGTGACCGACTGGTATGTGTGGGTGTTCTTCTTCGACGACCATTTCCTGGAGGTCTACAAACGGCCTCAGGACCGGGCCGGCGGCAAGGCGTATCTGGAGCGGCTGGCCGCGTTCATGCCGATGGATCTCTCCGCCGGATTTCCCGAGCCGACCAATCCGGTCGAGGCGGGCCTCGCGGATCTCTGGGCCCGTACGGTCCCGAGTATGTCCATGGGCTGGCGCGAGCGGTTCGCGGAGAGCACGGAGAATCTGCTCAACGAGTCCGACTGGGAGCTCGCGAACATCAACGCGGAGCGGATCGCCAATCCCGTCGAGTACATCGAGATGCGCCGGAAGGTCGGCGGAGCGCCGTGGTCGGCCGGGCTCATCGAGTACGCGGCGGGCGCCGAGGTCCCCGCGGAGATCGCCGGCTCCCGTCCGCTGCGGGTCCTCAAGGACACGTTCTCCGACGGTGTCCATCTGCGCAACGACCTCTTCTCGTACCAGCGCGAGATCGAGGAGGAGGGCGAGCTGAGCAACGGCGTGCTCGTCCTGGAGACCTTCCTCGGCTGTACGACCCAGGAGGCGGCGGACGCCGTCAATGATCTGCTCACCTCGCGCATCCAGCAGTTCGAGCACACCGCGCTGACCGAACTGGGCCCGCTCTTCGCGGAGAAGGGCCTGGCGCCGCAGCTCTGCGCGGACACCCTGGCCTATGTGAAGGGCCTTCAGGACTGGCAGTCGGGCGGCCATGAGTGGCATATGCGCTCCAGCCGCTATATGAACGGCGGAGGTGCCGGACCGGCGGACCCGCTGCCCGGTGGCGCTCCGTCGTCCGCCACGTCGTTCTCGATGACTCCGGTCGGTCTCGGCACGGCCGCGGCCGATATCGCGAGAACGATCGGCGCGAGCGTTCCGGCGCGGCTGCGTGGGTACAGCCATCTGCTGTTCCAGAAGGTCGGTCCGTCCAGGCTGCCCGAGTTCCATATGCCGTTCGAGGCCGCTCTGAGCCCGCATCTCGACCACTCGCGCGAGCATGTCGTCGAGTGGTCCCACCGGATGGGCATTCTGGAGGCGCAGCCCGGCGTACCGGGCTCGGACGTCTGGGACGAGGAGCGGCTGCGCCGTATCGATCTGCCGCTCTGCGCCGCCGGTATCCATCCGGACGCCGCACCGGAGGCGCTCGATCTGACCTCGGACTGGCTGACCTGGGGCACGTACGGCGATGACTACTACCCGGTGGTCTACGGCACCGCCCGCGATGTGGCGGGCGCGAAGGCCTGCAACGAACGGCTGCTGCTCTTCATGCCGGCCGACACCGACGCGATGCCGGTGCCGACGACCGCCCTGGAGCGCGGGCTCGCCGATCTCTGGATCCGTACGGCCGGTCCGATGGAGCTCGATGCCCGGCGCACCTTCCGGGACGCCGTCGAGGAGATGATCGGAAGCTGGTACTGGGAGCTGGTCAACCAGGCTCAGCACCGGATCCCCGATCCCGTCGACTACATGGAGATGCGGCGGCGGACCTTCGGCTCGAACATGACGATGAGTCTGTCCCGGATCGGCCATGGCCGGGTGGTGCCGCCGGAGATCTACCGGACCGGGCCGATGAAGTCCCTGGAGAACGCGGCGCAGGATTACGCCTGTCTCATGAACGATGTGTTCTCGTACCAGAAGGAGATCGAGTTCGAGGGCGAGATCCACAATGGTGTCCTGGTCGTACAGAACTTCTTCGACTGCGACTATCCGACCGCCCTCGCCGTCGTCGACGATTTGATGAAGTCGCGCATGAGCCAGTTCCAGCATGTCGTCGCCCATGAACTGCCCACGCTGTATGACGACTTCGGTTTGGACGACGATGCGCGGCGGGTGCTCGACGGTTATGTGAAGGAGCTGGAGAACTGGCTCTCCGGCATTCTCGTCTGGCACCGGGACTGCCATCGGTACAAGGAGTCCGATCTGCTCCACGACCGGGTCGGTATCGCCCGCTGGAGCCCGCCCGTACCGAATGGAATCGGCACCTCGGCGGTACGGATTTCGCTGCCCGGCTGGGAATCTGTGCGACCGGTCCCCCATATGGTGCAGTAACTCGCTTGTGCACCACGGCGTTTGGCATCCGGTCAATGTGAGTGTCTACCGGACGGGGGCCGTGGGTGGCGAGCGGATACGCACTGTACGGGCGCGCGGAGCGGCTGGCGCCGCGCGCCCCGGAGCCCCGGGAGGCCCAGCGGGTGCGTACGGCGGTGCTGGAGGGCGTCGCCGGATGGGTTCCCGGGGAGCCGGTCCCCAATGAGGCGCTGCCCGCGTCCTGGGGAGTGGACGACGCATGGGTGCGTACGCGCACCGGTATCGCGAGCAGACACCGGGCGGGCGCGGGTGTGTCGACGGGAGATCTCGCGTACGAGGCGGCCCGACGGCTGCTCGGCGGCGCAGGTCCGGACCCGGGCCCCGGCCAGCGCCCGGGTCCGGAAGCGGGAGCGGGAGCGGCGGCCGA
>NZ_FMDK01000411.1 GCF_900091995.1 Streptomyces sp. MnatMP-M17 | reverse complement strand
TTCGATCGTGCGGGGGCGGTCTCACGGAGACCGCCCCTCGATCGTGCGACAACGCCGCAGATAGTGACAGCGGCGGGCGACTGCTTGACGTCGGCGGCGCCAGTTCGACCAGCTCAGCGCGTGGTGTCGTCCCCGGTGTCCGCTCAGGTGCGGGGGCCGGGCACGACAAGCTGCCAGGAGTCGCCGAACCTCCGCCACTGTGAGCCCGATGACCCCGGGTGTCTCACCTGTTCCGCCCCCTTTTCCCAGGGCTGGTGTGCCGTAGCGGCCAGGAAGGCGTGCGCGAGCATGGCCAGAGTGATGTGCCGATACCAGCCCACGTAGCGGCGGACCTCGTACTGATCCAGGCCGCACTCGTTCTTCGCGGCCTGGAAACACTCCTCGATCGCCCAGCGCGCCCCGGCGACCCGCACCAGCTCCTGGACGGTGACCTGAAGGGGCGCGTAGGCGAGGTAGTAGGCGATCTCGTCGGGCTTGCTGATGCTGCGCCGGGCCAGTGCCCACCGCATCCGGTGAGGGACCTCGCCCTGACAGTCGAACTCGGCGACGGCCGGCAGCCGCACCGCTGCCCAGTGATAGACGCGGGGCCCCTTCGCACCGTCGCCGCAGGAGATCTTCTCCCATGCCACGGCGGGGGCCTGCGCGAACAGGCCCTCGATCCGTGAACAGCCCACGCTGAACTGGGACTTGGGCACGGCCAGCACGTAGCCGGCACCCGATTGTTCCAGCAGCCGGCGGAATCGGTTGTCCTGGCCGTAGGCGGAATCCGCGGTGACCCAGGCAATGGGCAGCGGCGAGGCGAGAGCCCGCAGCACCATGTGCCGGGCCAGTTCGCCTTTGGTGGCGAACTCCCGCTCGTCGGGGACCCTTGCGGTGCGGCAGCGTTCCCGGTCCTCGGTCCAGGACTTCGGGAGGTAGAGCTCGCGGTCGACCAGAGCCCTGCCGCGGGTGGTGGCGTAGGCGGCGAAGACGCCGATCTGGCAGTTCTCGGTCCGGCCGGCGGTTCCGGAGTACTGGCGCTGGACCCCGGCGGAGGTGGTGCCCTTCTTGATGAACCCGGTGTCGTCGATGATCAGGACACCGTCGGCCTCGCCCAGCTTGCCAGCGACGTATTCCTGCAGGTCGTCGCGGATGTCATCGGGTTCCCACTTCGATCCGGCGAGGAGGTGCTGCAGGCCGTCAGGGGTGGAGTGGCCGGCCTGTTCGGCCAGCTGCCAGCTGTTCTTGCGGGCTACAGGGGCGAGCAGCCCGCGCACGTAGTCCCGCATCCGGCGGCGGAGCTCGACCCGGCCGAAGCGGTGCCCGATGGTCAGGAAGAGGTCATCCAGTTCGAGGTCCCATTGCGCGGCGGCAGACTCGGTGATCACCCTCGGAGGCTGCCCCGCTGCTGTCATTACCTGCGGCGTTGTCGCACGATCGAGGGGCGGTCTCCGTGAGACCGCCCCCGCACGATCGAA
>NZ_FMDK01000991.1 GCF_900091995.1 Streptomyces sp. MnatMP-M17 | reverse complement strand
GACCGGGTCGGGTCCCGAGCGGGCGGGCCGCCGCTCGATAGGGCCATTCGGGGCAATTGGTGAAGTTTTTGCCTATGGGTCCGAGCCCGCCTCCACGCCGTCTCCCGGCCACCTCAAAGGCCTTGCCGCGCCCCGAAGGCCGCACGGCGACGCCGTTCCACCTCCCTGCGAAGGCCGGCCGAGATCGCCGTGTCCCGTGACCGGTGCCGTCACGGCCGCGTTGACCGAGCGCACTCGAATGACTGACGCTCGATAGTTAGATGCTGGATACAACTGATCCGGCGACCGGAAGCAGGAGGACACACACATGTGTGGCATCACTGGTTGGGTCTCCTTCGACCGCGTACTGCTCGACGCATCCGAAACGCTGGATGCGATGACGGAGACGATGTCCTGCCGGGGCCCCGACGCCGGCGGCACCTGGATCAGCGGTCCCGCCGCCCTCGGACACCGGCGACTGGCGATCATCGACCTGCCAGGAGGACGGCAGCCGATGACCCTTGTGACACCGCAGGGCACGCTCGCGCTCGTCTACTCGGGCGAGACCTACAACTTCACCGAACTGCGCGCGGAGCTGACCGGACGCGGTCATCGGTTCACCACCGACTCCGACACCGAGGTCGTTCTGCACGGCTATCTGGAGTGGGGCGAGGCGATGGCCGAACGCCTCAACGGGATGTACGCCTTCGCCGTCTGGGACGGCAGGTACCAGAAGCTTGTGATGATCCGCGACCGGATGGGCATCAAGCCCTTCTACTACTATCCGATCCCCGGAGGAGTGCTGTTCGGCTCCGAGCCGAAGGCGATCCTCGCCAATCCGCTCGCCCGCGCCCGGGTCGACCTCGACGGGCTGCGCGAGCTGTTCGGCTTTGTGAAAACGCCCGGCCACGCGATCTGGGACGGTATGCGCGAGGTCGAGCCAGGCACCGTTGTGACCGTCGACCACAACGGACCGCGCCGCCATGTCTACTGGTCGCTGGAGACCAGGCCGCACACCGACGACCGCGACGCCACCGTGGCGCGGGTACGTACGCTCCTCGACGACATCGTGCGCCGCCAGCTCGTCTCCGACGTACCGCGCTGCACCCTGCTGTCCGGCGGACTGGATTCGTCCGCGATGACGGCGCTGGCCGCCCGGCAGCTCGCCGAGACCGGTGAGAAGGTCCGCAGCTTCGCCGTCGACTTCGTCGGCAGGACCGAGCACTTCGTCGCCGATGAACTCCGTACCACGCCGGACACGCCCTTCGTCCACGATGTCGCGCACGCCTCGGGCACGGATCACCAGGACATCGTGCTCGACTCGAACGATCTGGCCGATCCCGAGGTACGGGCCAGGGTGATCAGGGCCCGTGACATTCCCATGGGGCTCGGTGACATGGATTCCTCGCTCTATCTGCTCTTCAGGGCGGTCCGGGAGCGCTCGACGGTGGCGCTCTCCGGCGAATCGGCGGACGAGGTCTTCGGCGGGTATCTCCAGTTCTTCGACGAGGAGGCCAGACGGGCCGAGACGTTCCCGTGGCTGGTGCGCTCGGAGCAGTACATCGGGGACGACGCCGATGTACTGCGGCCCCAGGTGAACAAGGCCCTGGACATGCGGGGATTCCTCCAGGACAACTACGCCGCCGCCATCGCCGGAGTCGAACGCCTGGAGGGCGAGAGCGACTTCGAGTACCGGATGCGGAAGATCTGCGCGCTCCATCTGACGCGGTTCGTCCGGTTGCTGCTCGACCGCAAGGACCGTACGAGCATGGCGGTCGGGCTGGAGGTCAGGGTGCCGTACTGCGACCACCGGCTGGTCGAGTACGTGTACAACGCCCCGTGGTCGATGAAGTCCTTCGACGGCCGGGAGAAGAGCCTGCTGCGGGAGGCGACGGCCGATCTGCTGCCCAAGTCGGTCTACGACCGGGTCAAGAGCCCCTACCCCTCCACCCAGGACCCCAAGTACGCGATCGCCCTGCAACAGCAGATCAAGGACCTGCTCGCCGATCCGTCCCACCCGGTCTTCGAGGTGCTCGACCCCGACCGCGTCCGCCACCTGGCGGAACGGGAGACCCCGCAGACCACCATGGCCTCCCGCCGAGGCATGGAACGCACGCTGGACATGGCGCTCTGGATGGACATGTACCACCCGGAGATCGTCCTCACCTGACCGCACCCGGCCGCTCGGCCGTGCCGGCCGGTCGGCGCCGCGCCCGTGGCCCGCAGCGTAAATCGGTGGCCCGGCCGGCGGGCGGCGCACCACGCTGTGCCCATGGTGCGTCCTGAAAGCTGGTCCAGGCTCGCGGGTGGAAGTCCCGTCCGG
>NZ_FMDK01000410.1 GCF_900091995.1 Streptomyces sp. MnatMP-M17 | reverse complement strand
TAGCGAGTAGTCCGGTGGCCCGCCGGGGCCGGCCTGGCGGGCCCGCCGGTCAGGCCAGGCCCCGGCGCGCCACCTTCGGCGGACGGTGACCGGCGATGGCCGCGACCATGTCCACCACCTGCCGGGTCTCCGCGACCTCGTGGACCCGGTAGATCCGGGCCCCGAGCCACGCGGACACCGCCGTCGTCGCCAGCGTCCCGATCAGTCGTTCCTTGACCGGTTTGTCGAGCGTCTCGCCCACGAAGTCCTTGTTGGAGAGCGAGACCAGCACCGGCCAGCCGGTCTCCGTCATCTCGCCCAGCCTGCGCGTCGCCTCCAGCGAGTGCCGGGTGTTCTTGCCGAAGTCGTGCCCGGGATCGATGACGATCCCGTCCCGGCGCACTCCCAGCGCCAGGGCGCGCTCGGCCAGGTCCAGCGTCACCCGCAGGATGTCCGCCATCACATCGTCGTAGCCGACGCGGTGCGGCCTGGTCCTGGGCTCGGCTCCGCCCGCATGCGTACAGACCAGCCCCGCGCCGTACCGCGCGGCGACCTCCGCGAGCTTGGGATCCACACCGCCCCACGCGTCGTTCAGCAGATCGGCGCCCGCCTCGCAGACCGCCTCGCCCACCTCGTGCCGCCAGGTGTCGACGCTGATCACCACATCCGGATGGCGGCGGCGCACCTCGGCGACGAAGCCGACCGTACGGCGTGCCTCCTCCGCGGCCGTGACCTCGTCGCCGGGCCCGGCCTTCACTCCGCCGATGTCGATGATCGCGGCGCCCTCGGCCACCGCGCGCTCGACATGGGCGAGGGCGGGCTCGTCGTGGAAGGACGCGCCCTGGTCGTAGAAGGAGTCCGGGGTCCGGTTGACGATCGCCATGATCACCGGCTCGTACGCGTCGAATTCCCGACGTCCCAGCCGCAGAGTCCCGCCGCGCATCCCTGCTCCCTCCTGGTGTCCGCTCGCCTGTCTCGCGTCCGCTCGTCTGCGACCTTAACGGCCTTCCCGTGGCACCATCGGCACCGGACGTTTTCCTGCCAGGGGAGAAGCTCGTGTTCTTGTTCTTGCTCATCGCGATGGTCGTGGTCGTCGCCGCGGTCACGCTCGCGGTCATCGGCGGCGGAGATCAGCCGGTCCTGCCGGAGGCCGCGCCGGACCGGCTGCTGGATCCCCTGCCCTTGACCCGTCCCGTCGGCCGCGCCGATGTCGAGATGCTCCGGCTGCCGCTCGGTCTGCGCGGCTACCGGATGGCGGAGGTGGACGACGTGCTCGGCCGGCTCGGCGCGGAGCTCGCCGAGCGGGACGCGCGGATCGCGGAGTTGGAGGCGGCGCTGGCCGGAGCCCAGGCGACAGCGGTCTCCTCGCCCGACCTCTTCAAGAAACCGGGAGAGGAGAGCGGCCGATGAGCGCTGCCGGCGGTGTGGTGGCGGGACCCGACGGGCGGCTGCGCTGCCCATGGGGACTGTCGACGGAGGACTATGTCGCGTACCACGACTCCGAGTGGGGCCGGCCGGTCCGCGGCGACGATGTGCTGTTCGAGCGGCTGTCCCTGGAGGCCTTCCAGTCCGGTCTCTCCTGGATCACGATCCTGCGCCGGCGCGAGGGCTTCCGCGAGGCGTTCGCCTCGTTCAAGATCGCGTCCGTGGCGGAGTTCACCGACGCGGACCGTGAGCGGCTGCTCGCCGATCCCGGGATCATCCGCAACCGCGCCAAGATCGACGCGACGCTCGCCAACGCGCGCGCCCTGGCGGAGTGGCCGGCGGGCGAGCTGACCACTCTGATCTGGTCCCATGCGCCGGATCCGGCCCGCCGGGCGCCCAGGACATCGGCCGACATCCCGGCGGTCACGGACGAGTCCACGGCGCTGGCGAAGGACCTGAAGAAGCGCGGTATCCGCTTCGTCGGCCCGACCACGGCCTATGCGCTCATGCAGGCCTGCGGTCTGGTCAACGACCATCTGGCCGCCTGCGCCTTCCGCAATCCCTGACGGACGCCGGCGCGGGTCCTGGATCCCGCGCCGGCTCCCGCGTCCGGCCCGCCGTCAGCGGCCCACGTACCTCGGCTTCTCCTTCGCGAGGAACGCCCGCACCGCGATCGCGTGGTCCTCGGAGGCGCCCGCCCTCGACTGGAGCTCGTCCTCCTTCTCCAGCGTCCGCGCCAGCGACTGTGCCGCGCCGTACGCCAGCGACTCCTTCAGCGCCGCGTACGCGAGGGTCGGGCCCGAGGCGAGCGCGCGGGCCGTCGCGGCGGCCTCGGCCGGAAGATCGGCCGCGGGTACGAGCCTGTCGACCAGGCCCAGCTCGTACGCCTCCGGCGCCTTGACCGAGCGCGGGAACAGCAGCAGATCCGTGGCCCGGCCGCGGCCGATCAGCCGGGGCAGCGTCCAGGAGACACCGGAGTCCGCGGTCAGCGCGACGCCCGCGAAGGACGTGTTGAACGCGGCGGTGTCCGCCGCGAGCCGGTGGTCCGCCGCCAGCGCGAAGCCGAGGCCCGCGCCCGCCGCGATCCCGTTGATGCCCGCCACCACCGGCTTGGGCATCTCGGTGATCGTCCGCAGGATCGGGTTGTAGTGCTCCCGTACGGTGCTCATGGTGTCCCCGGAGCCGCGCTCGCGGTCCGCTTCGAGCAGGGCCGTGTGCTCCTTGAGGTCCTGGCCCACACAGAACGCCCGGTCGCCCGAGGCGGTCAGCAGCACGGCCCGTACGCCGCTGTCGTCGGCGGCGGCCCGCAGCGCGTCCCTGAGCGCGACCTTGGCCTCGACGTTCAACGCGTTCATGGCCTCGGGCCGGTTGATCGTGATCGTTGCGAGTCCGTCAGTCACGTCGTAGAGCACGGTGTCGGCCATGATCGGGTCCCTTCGCGGCTCGGGCAGTCCTGTCCGGCCCCAGCATGGCGGAGATCACCGGCGACGGCATGTGACCTGCGTCTAAGAATGCCGGGCCGCCGTGGCGGGGCGCGGCGGCGAAGTATCGCAGGCGGATCGCCGAATTGAGTGGTTTTGCGGGAGCGCGTTGCATAAGCGATGCCGCCCGATGTTGGTCATCGGGTCCCGCCATGCGGGATAATGGGCTGGAAGCAATGTGTTCGATGCCGGTGACACAGCGCCTGTGATGGGGCCGCCGGCTGCGATGAGCTGGTTTCAGGAAGGGGAACGAGCATGGCGGCCATGAAGCCGCGAACGGGCGACGGCCCGCTCGAGGTGACCAAGGAGGGGCGGGGCATCGTCATGCGCGTTCCGCTCGAAGGCGGCGGTCGGCTTGTCGTCGAGCTGACTCCGGACGAGGCGGATGCGCTGGGCGACGCGCTGAAGAAGGTCGTCGGCTGAGCGGAAGGCTCACAGTCTTCGGGGTGCACGGTCGCGCCCGCGGACCGGCACCGACGCTGCCCCGGCACGGATGAGAGTCCGTACCGGGGCAGTGTGATGTTCCGTGGTGGTACGGCCTCGTACCCCTCGTACCAGGGTGTACGGCTCCATCCCGCGCGCTGTTCGCGGCCTCAGCCGCGCCGCACCGCGCACAGCAGTCCGTCGCCCACCGGCAGTAGCGTGGGCAGCAGCTCCGGGCTCTCCCGTACGGTCCGCAGCAGCTCCCGCAGCCGCAGCACCTCCGCCGGCTGCGCCGCCGAGTCGACCGTCCTGCCGTCCGCGAAGACACCCTCGAAACAGACGAGTCCGCCGGGCCGGAGCAGCCGCAACGATTCAGCGAGGTAGTCCAGGCACTCAAGGCGGTCGCCGTCGCAGAAGACCAGGTCGTATCCGCCGTCGGCGAGCCTGGGCAGTACGTCCAGGGCCCGGCCCGGGATGAACCGCGCGCGGTTGCCCGTGAATCCGGCCGCCCGGAAGGTCTGCCGGGCGAACTGCTGGCGCTCCGGCTCCGTGTCGACCGTGGTCAGGACGCCGTCCGGCCGCATGCCCAGGAGCAGATACGTCCCGGAGACACCGGTGCCGGTGCCGATCTCGGCCACCGCCTTCGCATCCAGCGTGGCGGCGAGCAGACGCAGCGCGGCTCCGGTGCCTGGTGACACCGAGCGAAGCCCTGTCTCACGGGCCCGGTCCCGGGCCCAGCGCAGTGCTTCGTCCTCGGCGACAAAGGCGTCGGCGAACGCCCAGCTCGTCTGCCGGTTGGCGGTAATGACCCTCTCCTTGTCCCCGTTGGCGGCGCAACGGTGACTGTATCCGCTGCGCCCGGGAACCCGCAGATGGGACCAGGCGTTATGCAGGGGTGTGGCTCTCTCGTGATTCAGCTCGGTCGGCGCGGGGGCCGGTCGGAATTTCGCGTAAAGATTCTTATCCGGAGCTAACGGGCGGAGTGGCTATGGTAGGGGCTCCACTGGACACCACCAGAGCCGACAGGGGAGGTGCGGCTGCGCCTGTGGATCGGGGAGGAGCGCTGACGCGCTATCTCAGGTCGGCCGGCAAGCCGAGATCCGTGACCAACTTCGCTGACCGTTCTCGCTCCACCGACTCCGCAATTACCGCGACCTTCGCATCGGATGCGGAATCGCAGGCGTGGACGCCTCCCAGCTGGGAGGAGATCGTCAGCACGCACAGCGGACGTGTCTACCGCCTCGCCTACCGCCTCACGGGCAATCAGCACGACGCCGAGGACCTGACCCAGGAAGTCTTCGTCCGGGTCTTCCGCTCGCTGTCGACGTACACTCCCGGCACCTTCGAGGGCTGGCTGCACCGGATCACCACCAATCTCTTCCTGGACATGGTCCGCCGCAAGCAGCGGATCCGGTTCGACGCGCTCGGGGACGATGCCGCGGAGCGGCTGCCCAGCCGTGAGCCGTCGCCTCAGCAGGCCTTCCACGACACCCACTTCGACGCGGACGTCCAGCAGGCGCTGGACACCCTCGCGCCCGAGTTCCGCGCCGCCGTGGTGCTCTGTGACATCGAGGGCCTGTCGTACGAGGAGATCGCGGCCACGCTCGGTGTCAAGCTCGGCACCGTACGGAGCCGGATCCACCGTGGGCGCTCGCATCTGCGCAAGGCCCTTCAGCACCGTTCGCCCGAGGCCCGAGCCGAGCAGCGCGCCTTTGTGAGCGTGGCCGGGGAGGGCGGAGCGGCGTGAGTGGCACAAGCCCGACCCCCGCCGAGCAGCATCTGGGCGACCGGCTCGCCGCCCTGGTGGACGGAGAGCTGGACCATGACGCGCGTGAGCGCGTGCTGGCCCATCTCGCGACGTGCGCCAAGTGCAAGGCGGAGGCCGACGCCCAGCGGCGGCTGAAGAGCGTCTTCGCCAAGACGGCCCCGCCGGCGCCCTCCGCGGGGCTGCTCGCGCGACTCCAGGGACTGCCCGGCGGATCTCCGGGAGATGATGACAACACAAAGGGGCTGTTCGACGGGGGGCGCTTTGGTGAGGGCGTCTTCGGTGTGCGCCCGGACGGCTTCGGTGTGCGCACGGACGGGTTCGGCTATGTCCCGGCCGGTGCCCACGCGGGCGCGCTGTCCAGCGGCTCCGGCTTCCGTATCCATGAGGTCGCACGCCAGGAGGCCGAGCGCTCGCCGTGGCGCGGACGGCGCTTCGCCTTCGCCGCCGCCAGCGCGGTGTCGTTCGCCGCGATGGCCCTCGGTGGCACGATGCCGCTCGGCACGGCCGCCGATGCCCTGCCCAGGGGCTCGGGCAACACTGTGACGCCGATGCGGGCTCCCGGCACGATCACGCCGACGGGCGGTGAGTCGGGCCGGCGCCAGGGCGGAGGCGGTGGACTGCTGCCGCACTCCGTGGACCGTAGGGCCGCCGAGGCGCCGCCCGGAGTGTTCCAGACCCAGACGCTCTCCGAGCACCCGTTCGCGCCGGGCATCCTGATGGGCGCCGTACAGTCGCCGTTGATACGGCCCGCGGATCCGGCCGTCCAGATCGACGCGGTTTCCGCGACCGGTTACACCGCCACACCCAGTCCCACCCAGCTCGCCGCACCGACGCTGCCCGCAAGCACGTTCTCGACCCGGCGCTGAGCGGCCCTGCGCGGACGTTCGTAAACCTGGTTGAATCCTTACAGGGGTGCCTCTGTCGGGGCGCGGAGCGGCAGTTGCGGGGAGAGCATGGACGACGGGAAGCCCACCGGACCCAAGGCGACATGGTGGAGCCGGCCCCCAGCGGGACGCGCGATACCGCAGGAGCCGGAGG
Source organism: Streptomyces sp. MnatMP-M17 (assembly GCF_900091995.1). GTDB lineage: Bacteria > Actinomycetota > Actinomycetes > Streptomycetales > Streptomycetaceae > Streptomyces. The sequence goes on along the minus strand of NZ_FMDK01000410.1, from coordinate 118 downwards.
TGCCGCCGGCGCACGGCGGCGAGGTGACGGCGCAGTTGCCTCCCGTCGCCGACGAGGTGTCAGGGTCCGGCGAGCACGCTCCCGGGCCCACGCTCGCGGCGCCCGCCGATCAGCTCGC
>NZ_FMDK01000559.1 GCF_900091995.1 Streptomyces sp. MnatMP-M17 | reverse complement strand
ACCGGCGCCACCGCCTACCGCCAGTCGTTCACCTTCGACTGGCTCGGCAACCGCGCCACCATGACCGAACACAACACGGCCGACGCGACCAAGAACGTCGGCTACGTCTACGGCTACGGAACGACCGTCACGGGCAACGGACTGATCGAGCCGATCAACACCCAGCCGCACACACTGGCCTGGATCGGTTCGACACCGTCCGGCCAGGGCAGTTCCTACAGCTACGACGCCACAGGCAATACCGAGGTCCGTGACCTTCCGGCGACGACACAGAGCCTGAAGTGGTCACCCGACAACAAGCTGGAGTCCATCACGGACGACGGCGACAAGACGTCCTACATCTACGACGCGGCCGGCAACCGCCTGCTGGAGCACTCGCCGGCCGGCGCGACGCTCCACCTCGGCGAGACCGAACTGACCACCGACACCACCGGAAAGATCACACGCGCCTCGCGGGCGTACGCCCACCCGGGGGCACCGACCGTCGTCCGCACCACGAGCAACGGCGCCACCACCGGCCACAAGCTCCATGTTCTGCTCGCCGATCACCTCGGCACGGCCGGCACCTCGGTCGAACTGTCCGGCGGTCAGGCGGTCACACGCCGGGAGTTCAAGCCCTACGGCGAGGCCCGCGGTCCGAAGCCGACGAACTGGCCCAACAAGCGCGGCTACCTCGGTGTCGGCATCGATGACGCGGCAACCGGACTGACGCACATCGGTGCGCGCGAGTACGACCAGAACGCGGGCCGCTTCCTGTCCGCGGACCCGGTCACCGACCTGGCCGATCCACTGCAGATGAACGGATACGCCTACGGCAACGGCAGCCCTGTCAGCAAGAGCGACCCCAGCGGACTGCTCCTCTGCATGTGCGCATGGCTGGGCAATCAGGTGTCGGACCTCGGCGGTGGTGGTGGCGGCAGCGATGGCGGTGACACCGGCGGAGGCGGAGCAACTCCCGTCCAGCGCAACGAAGGAAAAACCAACCTCGGCAACTGCCTGTCCCGGCAGAAAACGGCCCACGACGCGGCCGTCTGCGCCACCGGCTTCGCGGCGGCCTCGTGGGCGAAGAAATTCGGGAACGAGGGATTCGTCACCGTCGATGTCGGACGAGGTGGTCACGCCGCCAACGACATTCCCGGCGCCAAGGCCGACGGATCAGGGGCCGACGGCAGAGCCGATGTGATCTTCTGGTCCAACGGCACCGTGTACATCTGGGAAGTGAAGCCCACGGCTTCCAAGAAGCCGAAGCCCGGTGACCAGGCAGCCGCGAAGAAGCACAAGTACGCCTTCGAGGACGGCCTCGATCAGCTGATACGCTACGTCAACAAGCTTGAGGACCATTTGGACTCGAACGGTGACACCCGCAGGGTCGCCAGAGGGCCCGCACTCGCCACAGCGAAGTTCGCCTACGGGAAGGACCGCACCGGAACGGTCTGGAGCGACAAGGACGCCGCCTACGAGGGCATGCGCTACTACGGAGTCGATCCCAAACGCAAGAGAACGCCGTCGCCGTCGCCCGGCCCCGGCCCGAGCCCGGACGCCTCGGCGGCGTCCCGTCCCACGGCGCGGTCGACGTCCGGTCCCACACCTTCGGCCACGGGCATGGCGAATCCGCCCCTCCCCGGTCAGCCCTGGTGGAGTTCGGAGTGGGGGATGATATTGGTCGGCCTCGCAGCTCCCGTGGTACTGGCCGGAGGAACAAGCGGTGGCGGTGGGGTGGCCGTGGGCACGTCGGTGACCGTTGGCGGTATGACGCTCTACGAGCTCGTGGCGTAGCGCCGGCAACCACCGGCCGGTCTGGGCCGGCCGGTGGTTAGGCTGTGCGGGAGATCGTCCGGGGGAGGAAGGAGCGCGGGTATGGGCTTGCAGGCCATCGCAACGTTTGATGCCGTCACCGACGGCGGGGTCGGAAACGGGCTCGCCTCCTGGTTCGGGGCTGCTCTCGCGGGGCCCCTGGGGAGCCTGCTGGAGCAGGAAGACCAGGGCAGCGCCTTCTTCTCGGCGAGTACGCGGGCCGATGAGCGGGCCCCGCGCCGGGAGTTCCAGCCCCTGTCGACCGGGTGGGAGGCCATGCGTCAGGAGCTGCTGCTGGAGCCCGAGACCGCGCATGTGCTTTACATGCGCGAGTATCTGGGGCGTCCGCTCGTCCATGTACGCAGCTCGACCGTCAGGGTCCGCCGCCCGAACGCGGAGGCGCAGCTGCTGTTCGGCGAGGAGTTCAGCGCGGAGGCCGGCGGGCTCGGTGATCCTGATTTCTGCTCCGGCGCGGTGAAGTTCCTCGTGGCCGCGCTGGACAACGTGAACCCGGCCTTCGCGTGGCTGGGCTCCGACGCACCGGCCACGGAGGAGACCAATCTCGACTGGGTCCTCAACCGCCGGGTGCGCGAATCCGTACGGGAGGCCAGAAAGCTGCTCCGGGGCTACTCCTGGACGACGGTGTGCCCCGGGGAACTGTCCGAGCGGCTGGGCGGGCCCGCTGCCATCGCCGCGACGGGTGCCTTCCACAAGGTGTCTCCGCTCGCGGCGGGCGGGGTCGTGCTCCAGGCGACCAGGACGGTGGCGGAGTATTCGGACGACGCAGTGCGCAGGGTTTTCGAGGCCCTGCACCCTGTTCTGCCGCCCGGAATGCCGCAGTTCGACCCGGCCCACCCGGAGCTACGCTACTTTCCCGCGGACGCGTCCCGCTTCAGCGGTTAGGCCCTGTCCGGTCGGACAGAGCTACCCGCTGAACTCGATCGCGTCCACGTCGAACGAATTGTTCTGCGGGGAGGTGAAGACCAGATACAGCCTGTGAGTGCCCGCGAGGGCCTCGACCGGGATGGCCGGGGTGGGCCGGTAGGTGTCCCAGCCACCGGTGTTGGGGACGGGCGTGGTGGCGAGGAGTGTGCCGTCGGGAGCGTCCGCGCGGAGTTCGATCGCGCCGACGCCGTACGGGGACGACAGTGTGTAGCTGACGCCGCCGATGCCCTCGACGCTCATCGGATCGAAGGCGATCCAGTCGCCGTCGCTGATGTCGCCGATGCGCTTGCCGTTCTCGGCGCCGGCCTGTGAGACCACCCGGGTGCCGGACTGCGCGTCGTAGTACTCGGCCTGCTTGTGCCTGGGCTGGAGGACGGCGCGGCCGTAGCCGGTGAGAGCGGAGGCTCCCGCGGCTCCCTTGTCCGTGTACTTGGCGTTGAGTACATAGGTGAGGTCCGCGCCTTCGGGATGGCCGCCCAGATCACCGGTGTCGACGGTGCCTTCGCAGCCCGGGATGTCGGTGGTCGGATGCTCGTGGTCGTCGTGTCCGAGGGCCGGATTGACCGTGACCCTGGAGCAGTCGACCGGCCCGTCCTCCGGATCGGTGACCGTGACCTTGTAGGGAATCCTGTCCCCGAACGTGATGAGCTTGCCGTTGACCGGGAAGTCGATGGTCACCTCCGGCGCGGTGTTGCCCGCGGTGACCGGGATATTGGCGTAGCCCGATCTGCCGGTGGAGTCGGTGACCTTGAGCTGGGCGGTGAAGTCCCCCGCGGTGGTGTACGTATGGGTGGGCGCCGCCTCGGTGGAGTCATAGGTGCCGTCGCCGTCGAAGTCCCACGTGTAGCTCAGCGCGTCACCGTCCGGGTCCGTGCTGCCCCCGCTGGAGAAGGCTACTTCGAGCGGCAGCGGCCCGTTCGTGGCGGAGGCCGTGGCCTTGGCGACCGGGATGCGCTGCCCTTGGGCGTAGTCGACGCGGTACAGGCCCGAGTCGTTGTTGCCGCCGCCGAAGGAGCTTCCCCATTCGAGGACGTACAGCGAGCCGTCGGGCCCGAAGGTCATGTCCATCGGTTTGTTGAACGGCACCGAGGACAGAAAGCCGTTGATCTTGAGGAGCTTTCCGTCGGTGTCGAACCGGATCTCCTTGACGTAGTTGCGCGACCACTCGTAGAAGAAGCTCGCTCCCTCGAAGTAGGCGGGGAACTTCGTCGTGGACGGGTTCGCGGGGTCGTAGTGGTAGACCGGGCCGCTCATCGGCGCGGAGCCGCCCGAGCCCATCTCCGGGAACTCCTCGGAGGCGCCGTAGCCGTACCAGAGCTCCGGCAGCGTCAGGTCCGGCAGATCGGTGAGCCCGGTGTTGTTGGGCGAGGGATTCGTCGGGTTCGCGCAGTCGAACTTGGCGCCGACCTCACCGGTGTCCGGGTTGTACGGAGCGTACGCCTGGTTGTTGCCATGACAGAACGGCCAGCCGAAATTGCCCGGCTTCTTGATGACGTTGTACTCGACGAGGCCCTCGGGCCCTCTGTCGGTGGCGGGTGCTCCTCGGTCGGGGCCGTAGTCGGACACATGGACGTATCCGGTCTTCTGGTCGACGGTGAAGCGGAACGGATTACGGAAGCCCATCGCGTAGATCTCGGGACGGGTCTTCTTGGTGCCCGGCTTGAAGAGGTTGCCCTTGGGAATGGTGTAACCGCCGCTCCGGGTCGGCTTGATACGCAGGATCTTGCCGCGCAGATCATTGGTGTTGCCCGCGGTACGCGCGGCGTCGAGCATTTGTTTGCCCGGGCGCCAGTCGATCGGCGCGTAGCCCTGCCAGTCGGGATCGAGGTTGGGCGGCACATCGTCGCCGACACCGAGATAAAGAGTGCCGTCAGGGCCGAACTCGACGGCGCCGCCGGTGTGTCCGGGTTCCGGGAAGGTGCGGTCCCGGTAGGCCGGAACATCGAGGAGCTTCTTCTCACTGGCCGGATCGAGTGTGCCGTTCTTGATGGTGAAGCGGGAGAGACGGTTGATGTCCTGTGTGGCTCCGGCCGGCGAGTGGTACAGGTAGATCCAGCCGTTCCTGGTGAAGTCCGGATCGAGCTCCATGCCGATCAGACCGTCCTCGCCGCCGGTGTAGACGTCGAGCGTGCCCGCGGTGACGGTGGAGTGGGCCTCGGGATCGAAGATCTTCACTTCGCCGCTGCGCTGGATGTAGAGGACACGGCCGTCCTCGGCGACGTCGAGCTCCATCGGATCGGCGGTGTTGTCATCGAGGGTGACCTTCTCGTAGCCGCTCCAGACGGTGCCGCCGCAGTCGCCCGCCTCGTTGCCCGCGGCCCACTTCAGTCCGCCGATGACATGGTCCCGGAAGTAGGCTTCGCTGTACGCCGGGGTGTCGTGCCCCATCGCAGTGGCCCAGACCTTGCCGCCCTGGGTGGTACGGCACCAGGAGATGGGATGGTCGGCGCCCATCGCGGAGCCGCCCGGATCGTACGTAGTCTCGTCGGCGGTGACCAGGACGTGCACGTCGCCACGGGGATTGCGGTCGAAGTTGTACCACTCCTCCGGGCGCTCCCAGCGCTCGGGCAGGCCCTTGGTGGACGGGTGGACACGGTCGGCGACCTTGGCCGTTCCCTGGAGCACGCCGGGGGAGTGGGCCGGCATATGCACGCCGCCGTTGATGGTCTCGTCCCACCACGGGAACTGTTCCTCGACGCCCATGTCGAGTGTGTTGTGGATGGCGACGACGCCCTTCCCACTGCGTACGTAGTTCTCCATCGCGTCGCGCTGTGCGTCGGTGTCCCAGACCATGCCGGAGTTCTGCAGCATGACGATGGCGTCGAAGTCCTTCAGCGTCTCGTCGTCGAAGACGGCCGGATCGGCACTCTGGACGATCTCGAAGCCGTTCTCGGCCGCTTCTTCCTCGAACATCTCGATGCCCGCGGGGATGGAACCGTGGACGTATCCCACGGCGCGGGTGAAGAGCAGGGCACGGAAGGCGGGTTCGTCGCTGTCGGCGGTGGCGGCGCCGGCGGGAATCGCGGCGAGCGCGAGGAGTAACGCGCTCGCCGAGGCGACGACCGCCCTTCTTATGCCGCGAGCATGACGGCTCATTACCGGTCCTCTCTGGAGGGAGTTCGGTGTGCGGGTGCGGGTGCGGGTGCGGCCAAGACGGTCACCGATCAAGGCGGCTACCGGCCAAGGCAGTTACCGATCAGTGGGCGTCGAGCGCCCGTCGGAGGAAGGCGAGGCCCTCGGTGGCGATCCCGTCCTGAGTGGGAGCGAGAGGGCGCCAGACGGACGCGGCGACGGCGATCGCGTCGTTGTGCGCGGTGAACGACTCGATGCACAGAGCACCTCGGTAGCCGCTTATGTCCAGCGCGGTGAGGAATCCGGCCCAGTCGAGATGGTCGGCACCGGGAGTGCCACGGTCGTTGGCACACACCTGGACATGGACGATACGGGAGCCGGCCTCGTGGACGGCGGCGGGCAGACCGCGCTCCTCGATGTTCTGGTGGTAGGTGTCGAGGGCGATGCCGATGACCGAGGCGTCGAGGCCGTCAAGGGCCGCGAGGGTCTGGCCGACGGTGTTGAGCAGGGCGGTCTCGTACCGGTTGAGCGGCTCGACGCCGATCCGTACTCCCGCCGCACGCGCATGGCCGACGACGGGCGCGAGGTTTTCCCTCAACTCCGAGCAGGCGGCGGCCCGTTCCGCGGCGGTCATCCGCCAGGTGCGTCCGACGGCCGTGTACACCGGGCCGGCGACAACCGGAGCCGCCACCGCGTGAGCCGCGTCGACACACCGCAGCAGATAGTCCTGGGTGGCCCGTACGGTGCCGGGATCGGTCCGTACGAGATTCCGTCCGGGCGGCATGACCGCGATCACGGCCGCCGGAGCGAGCCCGGTCGTGTCCAGCAGTTTGGCGGTGGCCGCGGGATCCCAGTCGTCGGCCTGCTCCAGCGGCAGTTCCACACAGTCGAAACCCCAGCCGGCCAGCCTCGGCAGGACCTCGGCGAGGGCGGCGCTCCCGACGGGAGAGTGCCAGATCCACGGATTGGCGCCGAGCGGGAACCGCGTCATCCCTTGCCTCCCCACGCCTCGGGGAACCCGGGCAGACCGGCACAGCCGCACATCGCGTAGTGCAGTGGCGGCATGCCCGGCCGGAGATACTCGTCAAGGTTGTCCTCGGTGACGGAGGGCTGCGGGAGCTTCCACTCCTTGGGGACCTGCTGCCCCTGAAGGATCTTCAGAGCGGCGATGACCGGTGTGCGCCACTGGAAGGTCGGATACGCCGGAGCGATCGCGGTGAGCTTCTTCTCCTTCCACGCCTGGAGGAAGTCCTGCTGGTCCTCACCGGTGATGGGCGGTACGTCCTGGCCCGCGTCCTCGAACGCCTCCACCGCGGCCACGGCGGTCGCGCCGGAGTCCATCCACACGCCGTCGATGGAGCCGTGCCGCGTCAGCGCGTCGCTGACGACCGCCTTGGTCCTGGCCGGGTCACCATCGGTGAACTTCACGTCCACGACGTCGAGTTCACTCTTGTCGAAGGCGACCTCCGCGGCCGACCAGCGGGTCTCCAGGACATCCACACCCGGCGAGATGCGCAGGGCGAGGATCTTGCCTCCGGGCCTGACCTTCTCGACGAGGAAGTCGGCGGCGACCGCGCCGTACGCATAGCCGCCGACCGGATTGATGAAGGTGACCGCGCAGTCCGTCTCCACACCGCGGTCGAAGACGATGACCGGTACCTCGGCGCAGGCCTGCTCGACGGCGGGAGTGAGCGTGGCGGTGGTGTTCGGGGAGACGATCAGGGCGTCGCAGCCCTTGCCGGTGAGCTCCTGGATGTCGGAGATCTGCTTGTCGTCCTTGCCCTGCGCGTCGAGGACGGTGAACTCGGTGATCTCCTCGTGCAGTCCGACCTCCGCCTTCATGTTCTTCAGACCGACCTGGCGCCAGGGATTGAAGACACCGGCGTTGGAGAAGCAGAGATGAACACCGCCCGCCTTCTCCTTCTTATATTGCGCGGTGTCGGTGAACTCGGGGCTGAGCATCTGTTCCCACGGCTTGTCGGCCGGTCCCTGCGGCTTCTCCTTCGCGAGGGCCAACTGACGCTCGTACTCGGCCTGTTCGAAGAACTCCGACCGCTTGCCGCCGTCCGGTCCGTCCGCCGTGGCGGAGGCGCCGCCGGTGGCGGCCGGTGTGTCCGGTGGCGTGTCGCTCGTACAGGACGCGAGGAGACCCGTCGCCAGCAGGGCGGCGGCGGCCGAGGTGAGGGCGCGGACGCGGAGCGGCCTTCCGCGCGGAGGGCGGGACGCTGTCATAACGGTTGTCCTTCCGAGGGGTTCGTACGTCGGCGGCGCAGCCGGGACCAGTCGGCGGCTCCCAGCCCGACGGCGGCGATGACGATGCATCCTTGGACGGTGGACTCCAGCGCGCCGGAGACGCCCTGGAGATTGAGCAGGGTGAACAGCGCCTGCAACGAGAAGGCGCCGGCCATGGCGGCGACGATGGAGCCGCGCCCGCCGCCGAGTACGACTCCGCCGAGGACCACGGCCGTGATGGCCTCGAACTCATAGCCTCTGCCCGCCTGGGCGGAGACGCCCGAGAAGCCACCGACCAGGACCGCGGCGGTCGCCGCGGCGGTCCCGGAGAGGGCGAAGGCGATGATCCGGGTCCGGGCGACCCGTACCCCGGCGAGGGCCGCGGCGCGTTCGCTGTCGCCGGTGGCGAGGAGCGTACGGCCGAAGTCCGAACGCATCAGCAGCACGGCGGCGGCGCCGGCGACAAGGCAGACGATCACCGCCCAGGGCAGCCAGCCGAACGCGGAGCCGCGCCCGAGCTGGCGGAAGGCGGCCGGCAGGGCGCCCTGCGGAGAGCCGCCCGTCCAGAAGAAGACCGCGCCTTCGAGGATCAGCATCATGCCGAGCGTGGTGATGAACGACGGCACACGCAGGGCCGTGGTGATCAGCCCGTTGACAAGGCCGGCCGCTCCGCCCGCGACGAGCAGCAGAGCGGTGACAAGCGGCCAGGGGGCGTCGGGGAACGAGCCGTACAACTCGGCGGCGACCACGACACCCGCGGTGACGACCGCTCCCACGGACAGGTCGAACTCGCCGCAGACGATGACCAGATACTGGCCGGCGGCGAGGATCACGAGAGGCGCGGCGCGTTTGACGAAGGAGAGAAAGCGGTCGGGCTCGTAGAAGCCGGGATCGGTGAAAGCCAGCGCGGCCAGGAGCACGGCGAGGAGTACATAGACGGGAGCGCCGGTGCCCAGCGCCCGTACGACGCGCCTGCCGTGGTGGGTGACGGTTGCCGTGGTCATACGGTCGGCGCTCCCTTCGCGGCACGGCGGGGCCGGGCGTAGACGGCCACGGCCGCGATGATGACGACACCGCGGAGCACGTTCTTGAAGAACGGGTCGACGGCGAGCTGGTTGAAGACACTGTCGAGAACGGCGAGGACGAGCACACCGCCGAGCGTTCCCGCCACTCCGCCGCGACCGCCGGCCAGCGCGGTGCCGCCGAGGACCACCGCGGCGATCGATTCGAGGTCGTAGCGGGCCTCCGTACCCGCCCAGGGCGCTCCCGCGCCGAGGCGCGCCGCGAGGAAGAGCGCCGCCGCGCCGACGCACAGCGAGCAGATGACATGCGCGATGACGACGGTACGGCGGGTGCGGACGCCCGAGAGCCGGGCGGTGTGCTCGTCGCCGCCGGTCGCGTACATGTGATGGCCCAGACGGGTACGGCGGGGGGTG
>NZ_FMDK01000409.1 GCF_900091995.1 Streptomyces sp. MnatMP-M17 | reverse complement strand
CAGCCGTGGCCGCCGGGGCCGCCCGGGCCGCGGCGCCGAAGGCGGCCGTCGCACGGCAGCCTGACCCGCACCACCCGTATCCGCCCGATGCCCGGCAGCGCTCCCCGCTGCCGGGCACGGTCATGAAAGCGCCCGGCTCGTGTCCGGTGCCTGTCAGCGCGAAACGGTCCACCGGGCAACGGCGTCGGGGCCTCCCGAAGGGCCGGTCCCGGTGGCGTGGGTGTGTTTGCCCGGGCGGTGTACGGCGGGCTACCGGAGCGGTTCGAGGGGTTAACTTCCCGGAAATTCCCGGGCCTTGGGATTGACGTGTACAGGTCTACGCGCGTCATCATGAAGCCATGCGAATTCCCCCACGTATGGCCACCCTCGGTGGTGTCGCCGCACTCGCGTCCGCGCTCCTCGTCGGCGGAGTCACCGCCACCGCCACCGCCGCCCCCTCGGCCGTCGGCAGCATCTGCTACTCCCGGCTGCCCTCCCAGGCCCACACCACCCTCCGTCTCATCGACGCCGGCGGGCCCTTCCCGTACCGGCAGGACGGCGCCGTCTTCCAGAACCGGGAAGGCATCCTGCCGAGCCAGTCGAACGGCTACTACCACGAGTACACCGTGGTCACGCCCGGCTCCCCGGACCGCGGCGCGCGCCGCATCGTGACCGGCAACAGGAACAACGAGGACTACTACACCTCCAACCACTACGCGTCGTTCTCCCTCGTCAACTACGGCTGCTGAGACGGCGGACCGGAAGGTAACCTCCGTCCCATGACGGTGACGTATGTGATCGACGGGGCGGAGGTCACCGACCTCGATCGCTTCTGGCAGGTGATCGGGGCCGCGGTGAACGGGCCCGGCGGATACTTCGGGCGCAATCTCGACGCGCTCGCGGACTGTCTGCGCGGTGGGTACGGAACGCCGGACGACGGCGACTTCGTCATCGAATGGCGCCGGCACGAACTCTCGCGCCGGGCACTCGGCCAGGAGGAGACCGCGCGTACGCTCCAGCGGCGGCTGGAGCGCGCGCACCCGGACAACAAGGCCGCCATCCAGGCGGAGTTGGACGACGTCCTGGCCGGCCGGGGCACCACCGTCTTCGACGAGCTGGTCCGGCTCATCGAGGAAGAGGCTCCCGGAGTACTGCGACTCGACTGAGCGCCGGTCGACCGGATACCGGTCGACCGAGCACGAAGGACTGAGTACCAAGGACCGGCCTGGCGGCGTCGCGCCCGGCCGGTCCGCTCATGAACGGGACCGCGCGGCGTCAGCGGTGGCGAGGCAGCGTACGTTCCAGACGGCGGCGCTCCGGGCCCTCGCGTACATACCGCACCGCGTCCACCGCCGTCTCCCGGGCATAGCCGTCCGGGTCCTCGTCGGTGAGGATACGGGCCAGCGCGTCGACCGCGCGCGGATCCTGACGTACCGCCAGACCCCTGGCCGCCCTCGCGGCCGTCTCGGCGTCCGGGTCGTTCAGCCGCGCCGCCAGCGCCTCACGGATCTCGCGCGTGTCCGCGTCCACATCCGCCAGGGCCAGCACCGCACGGTCCCTGACCGACGCGTCCGCGTCCCTGCTCAGCAGGATCAGCGCCCAGACGCCGTCGCGGTGATCGCCCGGTACCAGCCCGGTCAGGGCCAGCGCGGTCCGCCGTCTGACGCCCGTGTCCGGATGGCCGGTGTGCCGGAGGATCTCCGGCAGCGACGCCGGATCTGCGTGCTGGCCCAGACCCACCACCACCGCGCGCACCAGCTCCGGCTCCACGGCCTGCCGGGACAGCTCCCGCAGCAGCGGCACCGCGCGCTCGGTGAACGGGCTCGCGCCGTCCACCGCGCCCAGTCGAGCCAGTACGTCCGCGCCGAGGGCCTGCCGCAGCGGCTCCTCGCTCGCACACCAGGCCGCCGCCGCCTCGAACGTCTCCTCGTCGCCGCGCAGCCACAGCGCGGACACCGACTCGACCCAGTCGTCCCGGCCGGGATCACCACAGCTCAGGGCGCGCTCCGCCAGCTCCTCGTACGGTGTGACCAGACCCAGCTCCGCTTCGAGGATCGTCGCGACGGCCGCGTGCCCGGTCCGCTGCTCCTGCCCGGCCACCGGCGCGCCGTCCCGCAGCAGTTCGACGACCACGGTCACCGAGCCGTCCTCCTCGATCCGGCGCACCACCGTCTCGTATCCGTCGCCGTAGGCGCGCGCCAGCCCGTCCCGCAGCTCCTGCTCCACATCGAGCGCCATCCAGCGCCGTGCCTCGGCGAGCGCCTCCGTGTGCGCGCTCGCGCCGTACCGCAGCAGGACCCGTACGGTCGACGGAGAGCCGTGGCGGGCGGCCAGCAGCAAGGGCGATTCATCGCCCGGGCCCGGCAGATCGGGATCGGCGCCGTACTCCAGCAGCGCTTCCACCGTGTCCGCGAAGCCCTGGCGGACCGCCCAGACGACGGCCGTGAGATCGAACGCCTCCCGGCTGTCGGGCCGGGCACCGGCGGTGAGCAGGGCCCGCACCACCTCGGTGTGCCCGCCGCACGCGGCTCCGCACAGCGGCAGGTCCCAGCCCTCCTGTCCGCTCGGCCGGTTCGGATCGGCGCC
>NZ_FMDK01000335.1 GCF_900091995.1 Streptomyces sp. MnatMP-M17 | reverse complement strand
GCCCCCCGCCTACGGCGCCGCAGCCCGCCGCGCGGTCGGCCTCGCGCGCGGCCCGTGACCGTACGGCCCAGCCGGCCCGCTGCGAACGGGAGACCGCGGACACCAGCGGCGTCAGCAGGGCGAGCGCGAGCGGGGTGAGCAGCAGGGCGACGGCCGTACCGAGCGCGAAGCCGCCGATCACATCGGTCGGGTAGTGGACGCCCATGTAGACCCGGCAGAAGCCTTCGAACAGCGCCAGCCCGATCGCGGCCAGACCGAGCCCGCGGTGCGCGATGAAGATGCCCACGCCGATGGCCATCGCCATGGTGGCGTGGTCGCTGACGAACGAGTAGTCCGTCTTGCCCGCCACCAGGACTTCCAGGCCCTTGTGGTCCAGGAACGGTCTCGGCCGTTCCACAAAGCCCCGGATGGGGATATTGACCAGCAGCGCGACTGCGGCGGCCAGCGGCGCCCAGAGGAGCCCGACGACGGCGGTGACGGAGTCCTCCGCCGATCCGCTCCTGCGCACGCTCCACCAGCTCCAGAGCAGGATGAGCACCAGCGCGGCCATGATCCCGTACTCGCCGACGAACTCCATGACGCGGTCGAACCACGACGGTGCGCCCTTGGCCAGCCCATTGATGTCATAGAGCAGGCTGACGTCGGGGTTCGACCCATCCAGTGCGAGTCCAGCCATCTGCTGCGGCCCCTTGCCTTGTCGCCCGGCGCGCCGCATCTCCGTGCGCGCTGCCTCTTACCAACCCCCGTGGTCGGTACGGAACATGCCGCGCGATCAAGGTGATCAATACCCGGCTGCTGTCCAGGGAACGGCCTGCTCACCGTCTACGTTCCGCTCTCCACCGAACGATCACCATGACGTTATCGAAGAGTGATACGTCGTCCCAGTTCAGAAGGGCCTCGGGAGGGAGAGTTCCGGCCATGCGGAGATCCGCCGGCCCGGTGGTGAGGAGCTCCGGTCGGTCCGGTCAGACGGCCGGCCGGCTCTCCGGAAGATCGGTGGGCAGGGATTTCGCGCCGTCCTCGGTGACGCGGGTGGCGCCGAAGTAGTCCGGCGTGTCGATCTTGTCGAACCGGATCACGGCCCCGGTGTACGGCGCGTTGATCATGTATCCGCCGCCCACGTACAGCCCCACATGCCGGATGGTCCGTGAGTTCGTCAGATCGTCCGAGAAGAAAACGAGGTCCCCGGGGAGCAGCTCGTCGCGCGAGGGATGCTCACCGGCGTTGTACTGGTCATTGGCGACTCGCGGCAGCTCGATCCCGACGGTCCGGTACGCGGCCTGCGTCAGCCCGGAACAGTCGAACCGCCCGCCCTGCTCGGCCGTGCCGTTCCCGCCCCAGAGATAGGGCGTACCGAGCTTCTGCTGCGCGAAGTAGATGGCGGCGGCGGCCTGCTGCGACGGCGCGACGCGCCCGACGGGCCGGGCGAAGCTCTTCTCCAGCGTCCGGATGACCTTGACGTAGTTCTGGGTCTCCCGGTACGGCGGCACGCCTCGGTACTTGATGACGGCGTAGGCCCCGGCGTTGTATGCCGCGAGCATGTTGTCGGTCGGGTCGCCGGGCACGTCCTTGACGTATCCGGCCAATTCGCAGTCGTAGGAGGCGGCGGAGGGAATCGCGTCGGCCGGATCCCAGATGTCCCGGTCCCCGTCGCCGTCCCCGTCGATCCCGTGCGCCTGCCAGGTCCCGGGGATGAACTGCCCGATGCCTCTGGCGTCGGCGGGACTCTGGGCGCTGGGGTTCCACCCGCTCTCCTGGTACAACTGCGCGGCGAGCAAGGCCGGGTTGATGGCGGGACAGTAGTTGCCCCACTTCTGCACGAGCGGCTGATACGCGGCGGGCACGGCCCCCTTGGCCAGCCCCACGGCCCGCCCGCCGCCGACCAGCCCGGCGGCGGCGGAGTAGGTCCCCACAACGAGCAGCGCCACAAAACTCATCCCGACCCCACCGACAGCGGCCACGACCAGCCATGCCTTACGCACCGTCAAACACCCTCCGCGTCAGGGCCACAGTCCCGCCCCAGTCTAGGTCGCGAAGCCCCGATTCAGGAGATCCCAACGCCCTCCACCGAAACGCCCCCGCCGGATGACCAGAAGTCGTCGTACACATCGGGCCGCGTGGGGTACTCGCCCGCGCGCTGCGGGCTGTTCGGCTCGGTCGCCGGATCCGGTACGGCGGATTCCGTGAAACACGGGGTGGTGATGGAGAAGAAGAACTGGCCTTCGCCGCCGACTGCAACGCTCATACGGAAGTTTTCCGGCGAAGCCGCGTAGATGGCCGGGAGATCCTTGTCGGCGTCCACGCTGGTGATCTCATATCCACGCGCCTTCCAGTTGCGTTCCACCACGCCGAGCAAGCTTCCTCTCCGCTCCTCGGAGACGACGGTCATCACGGCGATTCGACGCTTTACCGATCCTGTGCCGGGCGATTCATCCTTGAAGCCGGTGCAGATACGGTCGTTCGACGGACCGTGATTCCATCGCAGTTCCGGCCTGATTCCAGACACCGTCTCAAGCATGATCGCGTCGGCTTTTTCAGCCGCCTGTTGCATGTTCACTCTGGGCAGCTTCCTTTCGGGGGCACTAGCACCTCGTTGCGAACCACATCCGGTGGCCAGAACGACCAGAAGCGCTGTCAGGACGAGGCGCGCAGCTTTCATCGGTGCTCCTGAGTGCTGATCTTGTCGCCTCGGCCTGCGACGATTTTCGCGATATTCCGCGCGGATTCCTCGTCGTCGTCCGGATTGAAATAGTTGGTGTGCGCCGTGAACCCGCCCAGGTCCCCCAGAGGACGCGGCCCGTCATCGACCCGGAATCGGCGGGCGCCGAATGCCTCGTGCGCCGGGTCCGTGCCGAACCAGATTTCTCGGTCGTCCGCCTGCGCGTCCTGCGCGAGGAACGCCGCCGTGCCTCCGCCCAGTCCTCCCACCGCCGCCCCCACAGGGCCGCCCACCGCGCCTCCCACCACCGCTCCGCTGACCGCGCCGGTCGCCATACCGCGCGCCTCGATCCTGGCCGGCATCGCCGTCACCGGATCGTTCTCCGCCGCGCCCACGAACACATGCCTGCGGCCCACACCCAGTTCGTCGGCCGAAGCCGCACCCGTTCCCGGGCTGCCCAGCAGCACGATGTCGTCGGCGCCCGGAATCCCGCCCTGCCGCTGCGCGGCCTGGCCGACCGTGAGCGAACCGTACGAATGCCCGATGGCCGTCACATGCGGATCCCCGTTCCGGTTCGTCGCCGAGACACCGGACATGAATTCGTTGTACGCGACCGCTCCCACCCGCGCCTGATCAGCGAATATCACATCCGTATTCCCCGCGACATCAGTGGCGGAGAGCTGAGGCGCGTCGTATCCCAGCCATACGATCGAGGCGCTGGACGCGTCGTACTCACGCGCTCCCACCGCCGTGTCCCGCGCCCGCTTCAAGTCGTTCCTCGCGAATTCCTCGTCCAGCGCCGTCCCCAGCCCCGGCACATACACCGAGACATTCCTCGCCGCGTCCGGATTCCCGTAGGAAACGATCGCCCGGCCGTTTCCCTGCTCCCCGAGCCCCAGCAGAAACATCGGCGGATGGCCGCCCGCCCGCAACTGCTCGTCGATCGCCCTCAGGCCCGCCAGCCGCGTCTGCGCTCCCTCGTCGCCCACCCGTCCCTCCAGCTTTCCGATCAGCAGCGCCAGGTTGTCCCGGTTCGCCGCGTCCCGTACCTCCGCCGGGATTCCGTCCAGGTTGCCGATCTCGTCCGGGTAGACCGCCAGATACTCCTCCCGCCGCTCCTGCGTCAGGCTGTCCCACCACGCCCTGCGCTCCGCCGGGGACTTCTCCGTCGGGATGGAGTCCTTGAGATACTCGTCCGCCAGCCCCCGCACCACCGTCGCGTCGCCGTGCGCGTCCGCCCAGAGCGCGTCGGAGGTCAGCAGGCCGTCCCGGGGAGCCGTCAGCTTCAGGAGCGTGGCCGTGTAGCGCGCGTCGATCCGGTTCGCCTCGCCGACCGCGCACGCGATCGCGTCGGCGATCTCTTGGGCCCTCGCCGCATGAGGGTTCGGGGCCGTCAGAGCGGGCGGCGGGGACAGCAGCCTCGGCAGCGCGCTGCCCTCGGCCGTACCGCCCGGGAGCTTGTCCTGTGTGACGATCTGCTCGCCCGCCGCCGGATAGCTCACCGAACCGTCCGCGTGGACCGTGAACTTCAAGCCATCCGCGTCGTCCAGCGCCGCCCGCAGCCTGCGCTGAGTCTCTCTCAGCTCCTGGGCGAGGCTGTTCAGGGTCGTACGGACCAGACCGCATTCCATATAGACGTACTGGAAGTTACGGCTCAGCTCCTCCAGCCGCGCGCTCGCCGCCTCCACCGCCTCGCCCTCCTGCGTGGCCTCAAGGCTCGCGAGAAGCTGCTTGTCGATGCGGTCCCGTGCCGCGTCCGCACGGTTGCTCACCTTGCCCCAGCCGTCGGCCGCGCCTTCCAGTTCGGCGCACTTCAGCTCACGCAACTGTGTCCATGTCAGCGCCCCGCTCCAGCCACCACGGCCGCCGCCACCGTGCCGGCCACCACCCCGACCACCACCCCAACCACCAGCACCACCGCCACCGCCACCGCCACCACCGAACCCGTTCAACGCGCACCGCCGCCCGCCCGCGCGAACGACGCCCTGATCGCCGCCTCGTTCTCGCCCTGCTCCCGTGCGACCGCCCGCAGATGAACCGCCAGGCTCTCGCACTCGCCCATCGCGATCTCGATGCGCCGCTCCCACGACATACGCACCGTTCGCAGCACCGCCGCGGCGCCCAGGCCCTCCGTACCGGCCGCCACGCCCTCGTGTGCGGCGGCGAACTCGCCTCGTACCAGGCCCATGTGCGTACGCAGCGCCTCGGCCGCCCCGGCCGCCCGCGTCCAGGGACCGTCGCTGTGCCGAAGCTCTCCGCCATGCCGCGGCCCGCCGGTGCGCGGAGCCGGTACGCCAACGCCACCGGCCATGTCGATCAACCGCTGCCGGCAGTCCTGGCTCTGCCCGCCCTGCCCCGGACCCTGCCCGCCCTGCCCCTGGCTCTGCCCCACAAACCCCGCCATACCGCTCTCGCCTCTGCTCCTCACCCGGGATCCTGTTCCTCACCCGGGATGCCGACCGCACTGTCCCAAAGGCGGACGCATCGCCGGCCCGCCCATAAACAGGGCGCGGGAGCAGGCACATACGGCCGAACCGTCCATAGCCCCGGACAGTCCTGGGCATCCATGGGCAGCGGCCCGTCGGCCGTACGGCTCGGCGCGGGCGCCAAGTTCACCCGTACGGTTGGCGCGGCGCGGCGGCATCCTCAACTCGCCGCCCATGACCGCCTCAGCACCCGGGCCCGCGCGGGACGTGACCGTAAAGGTGTAACAACGACAGTCATTGCCCGCAGTCACGGCCCGTGATACACAGAGTAACCATGCGCGTATACGCATGGCCGATCTACGCCAGGCCAGGACGGCATGATCGGTCATATGTGCGGGGATCGGGTAAAGAGAGCCGCCAAGCGGCATACGAGAGCGGTTCCATCAGCGAAGATAGAGCGTGACCCATGCCATGGGGGCGTGGGCGTGAACAACCCAACAGGGGCGGTGAGTTACATGTACCTGGCGGCCGAGAAGGGCGACATCACCACCATCATCGGTGGCATCGCCCCGAACTGGGGGCCTTTCGGGACTCTGGGGAACGAGGCCCGCGTCATGATCGAGGTAGTGATGGCCGTGGCCATCCTGCTCTGCCTCGGCATCGCGATCTGGGGCGCGGCCAAACAGCGGATCGGAGCGACCGCGCTCAGGGACACGTTCAGCGCGGAACAGGGCAAGGGCCTGATCGTCGCCGGGCTGACCGGTGTCTTCATCATCGGCTCGCTGGGCACGCTTTTCACCATCGTGTACGGGATGGCCGTCTAGCCGTCATCCCCAAGTCCCTGTCCCCAAGTCCCTGTCCCCAAGTCCCTGTCCCCGAGCCCGAACCCAGTCCCGTCCCCGACAGTCCGTACCGGGCGTGCCCGGACCACCTTCAACACCACCTGTCCGTCGCACCCACCGGCTGAGGTTGCGTCTCCCTGATGTCGAGTCACCACACCGCGCCCGCGCGGCAACCAGCACGGCTACCGTCGTACTACGCGGACCACGCGGAACCGCAAACGGCTGAGGGGACGTACGCGGCATGAGCTTCGGCGACGAGCACGGCTACGGCGGCGACTCGGGCCGTACGGACGACAGTTTCGGCGGCACGGGCCAGACGCGTACGCGCCTGCCCGACGGCAGAAGCGGCGACATGTACGGCGGCGGCGCCCGCCGCCCGGCCCGCGGCTCCCGCTCCCTGATCACCGTGGTCGGCGTGGTCGTCCTCCTCATCGCGGCCATCGCCTTCGCCAACCGCGGCGGCGACAAGTCCGCCGAAGGCGGCAAGGGCACAGGAGGCACGGCCGCCGACCCGACGGCGGCATCGGGCGTCAAGCCGGTCACAGGCAAGAACGGCACAATCCCATCAGGCTTCGCCCAGAACGAACAGGGCGCGGCAAGCGCGGCAGCCAACTACGCGGTGGCACTCGGCTCCGACGGCATGTTCAGCCAGGGCAGCCGGCACAGCATCCTCGACACCGTCTATACGCCGGACGCGGCGGGCAGGCTCAAGGAGTCGCTGGACGCCGCGTACACCACGGAGTTCCTGGAGAAGCTCGGCCTGGACGCCAATGGCAGTCCTCCGCAGGGCAGCACCTTCGTCTCCCGGACGATCCCGGTGGGCACCAGCGTCGAGAGTCTCAGCGGTGACAGCGCGAAGGTGTCCGTCTGGTACACGGGCCTGATCGGGATGTCCGGTCCCGACTCGACAGACCCGGTCAGCACGACCTGGAAGACCTGGACCTTCGATCTGCGGTGGATGGAGAACGACTGGAGGATCGCCGCGGAATCGCAGAAGGACGGGCCGGCCCCTGTCCCGGGCGACGTGGCGGCCTCCACCGCGGACGAGATCAGCAAGGCTGTCGAGCAGTACGGAGGCTTCACGTATGCCAGGTAGCTCCCGACACCGCGCTCGCTCGGTCGTCGCCGCCCTGACGGGTGTTCAAGCCGCGCTCCTCGTGTTCGCGGCGCGTGCCACGGCGGCACCGTCGCCCACGCCTATGCCCACACCCACCCCGTCCTCGACGGGCAGCCAGGGCGACTGCGACCTGCTGAAGGGACTCGTCAAGGAGTACTGCGAGAACGGCGACACCGGCACCGCCCGGTCCGGTCCTCCCAGCACGCCCGACGCCCTCGACCCCCTCTCCTCCCTGGCCAAAGGCTGCGCCGACGCCGCCGCGTGGATCGTCGGCAAGCTCAGTGACGCCGTCAACGAGACCGCCAATGTCGACTTCACCAACGCCGCCTTCCTGCGCCAGTACGCCGTCATCTTCGCCGCCTCCACCGTCCTCACCCTCGTCATCTGGCTTCTCGCCGTCGCCAAGCGCGCCATCCGCGGCGTCCCGCTGGCCACCGCGCTCTCCGAGGCCATCGGCTTCCTCTGGCTGACCGTCCTCGCCTCCGCCTTCACGCCGCTCATCCTCTATACGGTCGTCTCCGCGACCGACGGCGTCACCGAGGTCATCGCCACCTCCACCGGCGGCCAGACCGATGTCTTCTTCGGCGGCTTCGCCGAAGCCCTCAAGAAGGGCGACGACATCGGCGGCGGCCCGATCATGCTGATCGTCGTCGCCCTCGTGTCCATCCTCGCCGCCGGCGTCCTCTGGCTGGAACTGGTCATCAGAGCCGCGCTCCTCTATGTCGGCGCCCTGCTCGGCACCGTCGTCTACGCCGGGCTCGTCGACAAGAACATGTGGGGCCATGTCCGCCGCTGGGCCGGCATCATGATCGCCGTCATCATGGTCAAACCCGTGATCATGATCGTCCTCGGTCTCGCGGGCGCGCTCTCCGCCGACGAGGGCCCCGACGCGTTCTCCGCCGTCGTCTCCGGCCTCGCCATCATCCTGCTCGCGATCTTCGCCTCCGCGATGATCTACCGCTTCGTGCCCGGCTTCGGCGACGAGGTCGCCTCCTCCCGCACCAACCGGAAGCAGGCCACCGACGGCGCCCAGGCCGCCGCCCTCATCAGCTCTCCCGCCGCCCTCGTCTCCCAGGGCATCAAGACCCACAGCAGCCGCAGCCACCAGCAGCAG
>NZ_FMDK01000507.1 GCF_900091995.1 Streptomyces sp. MnatMP-M17 | reverse complement strand
TTCGGCTGCCGGAGTCGGCGTCTGAGTGGGTGTGGGTGCCGGAGTGGGTGTCGGTGTGGGTGTCGGCGCCGGTTCCGGCACCCGGCCGTAGAGCATGGACCGGTACACCTTCGACGACTCGGGATTCTCGTCGCACTGCCACACGCCGTGCGGACAGTAGTCGGTGACGGTGTTGTAGAGCGGTTTGTATGTGTCGATCCACTGGAGCATGCGTCGCATGTACTCGGGGTTGTCACCGTTACGGAAGAGGCCCCATTCCGGATAGGAGATCACCTTTCCATGCGCGGCGGCGAAGTTCACATGGTGCCGGAGTCCGAAGGGCTCCTCGACCTGTTCGTCGAAGGTCCGGCCCGGCGGCTGGTCATACGAATCCATGCCCATGATGTCCACGTAGTCGTCGCCCGGGTAACACGCGGTCCAGGGAATGTCGTCCAGTCCACGGTTGGGCGCGAAGTCGAAACGGAATTTCTGTCCGGGGACCGCGCGCATGGCGGTGACGATGCGCTGCCAGTACCTCTTCCACGCCATCGGCGCGGGCCCGCAGCGATGGGTGTAGGTGTTTCCGTTCATCTCCCAGCCGAGCACGATCACCGTGTCCGGGACACCGAGGCCGACCAGGCGCCGTGCCAAGGTCCTGAAGTGCTCGTCGTACAGGCCCGCCGCGCCCATGAACAGCTCACGGCGGACCTGCGCGTCACGGATACGGCCCTCGGTGCGCTCCAGCATCGGGACATTGAGCACGAACAGCCGGTCGTCCCGCGCCTTTCGCCATTCGGCCCAGTCCGCCAGGAATCCCGGCGCGCCCTCGATGTTGGACCACACGTCCCCGGGCAGATAGCTGTGCCCGACGCGCAGTTCCGTACCGCCCAGCCATTTCTGCATGGCGGCCATGCGCTCGACGCCCTTCGGGCCGAAGTCGAGATACGCGCCGGTCGCGGGAGCGGGTGCCTGTGGCGGCTTGTGCGTGGCCGCCGTGTCCGGATCTTTCGCGTCATTCGGAGCGGACAGCGCCGCGCCCGAGGAAAGGAGACCGGCCATGACCACACCCAGACACGTGGCGGTCAGCCGTCGACGTCGATGGGACATATAGAAGCTCCTTGCGAGTTGAGCTCTCTTCCGTGGCCGCGAGCCGTGGTCACGCTCCTTCAAAAGTACTAATAAGCCGAACGAGAACCCGGCCTGGCGTTCTATTAGTCCGTTCGTGAATTTCATCCCCCGCTTGGGCCATCGAATTGGGCCATCGAATGGAAGGACACCCTGTGCCGAGCTTTGACACCCGTGTTCCCGCCGTACTCATGAGGCTCGACCAGAATCCTTTCCACCATGGGACGCTGGGCGCCGTCCGGTCTCTCGGCCGGGCCGGAATCGAGGTGCACACGGTGGTCGAGGCCGCGCGCGGTCCCGTCGGCCACTCCCGCTATCTGCGCCGTACCCACCCACGACCCGACGGCTGCCGGGATCTGGCGGAGATTCAGCGACTGCTGCTCCAGGTCTCCGACCGGCTCGGCACACCGGCCGTGCTGATTCCCATGGACGATCTGAGCGCCATCACCGTCGGACAGCTCCAGTCCCGTCTGACCGGCCGTTATCTGCTGCCTGAACAGCCGTCAGGACTGCCGGAGCGCGTCGCGGACAAGGCGGAGCTGGTCGGTATCTGCCGGGAGCTCGGGATTCCGCATCCGCGTACGGTGATTCCCGGCTGCGCGGCGGAGGCGGCGGACGCCACCGGTGCGCTCGGGCTGCCGGTGGTGGCGAAGTGGAGCAGACCGTGGCTCCTTCCCGAGGCGGCCGGGCTGCGCAGCACCGTGCTCGTACGCTCTGCCGACGAGGCCCGTGAGCTGTACGGACGCAGCGCCGAGGCGGGCAGCAGACTGCTGCTCCAGGAGTTCCTGCCGCACGGCCGAGGCCTGGACTGGTTCTTCCACGGATACAGCGGCGCCGGAGGCGAGTGCCTGGTCGGAGCGGCCGGCCGCAAGGAGCGGTCCTGGCCGGTCGGGGCCGGGCTGACGGCGGTGGGCACCTGGCTGCCCAATCCGGCCGTGGAGCGGACGGCCCGTCAGATGGTCTCGGCGCTCGGCTACCGAGGGATCCTCGATCTCGACTTCCGCCGTGACACCGCGACGGGCGCCTACCATCTCCTCGACTTCAATCCCAGGCCCGGCGCGCAGTTCCGGCTCTTCACCGACCGGTCCGGCACCGATGTCGTACGGGCGCTGCATCTCGATCTCACCGGCCGGGCCGTTCCCGTACAGGCCACCGCGCACGGCAGGACCTTCGTGGTGGAGAACTACGCGCTGCTGTCGGCTCTCTCCGTCCTGCCCTCGGCCCGCGCGCGGCGCGCCGATCGCGCCGCCGCACACGCGGACGGGCGGTCCGGCGCGGCGGACCGGTCCATGGCGATGGAGGCCGCGTGGTTCGCACTGGACGATCCGCGGCCCGCGTACGCCATGGCCGTCGCCTGGGGTCTGCACGCGGTACGCAGAGGACGGCGCGGACTCGGGCGTCTGCTCGGAGGTATCGCGACCGACCGGCGCAGAGACGACTTCGGGCGCCACGATCCCGCGCTGCCCAGGACGACTCCGGTGCTCAGGCGCGGGCGCAGCCCCGCCGCCACCGCGCAGGGCGTCCCGGTGTCGCACCGGCCCTGACGACCGGGTGTCCCGGCCACCGAGCGCCTTCTTGACGGGCCGTCACCTACCGCACAGCAGACCCGACCGATCACCACGACTGACCATCCCGGCACAGAGAGCGGAACACATTGATGTACGACCTGGTAGTGGTGGGCGCAGGCCCCTATGGACTCTCCATCGCCGCGCACGCCGCCGCGGCCGGACTCGATCTACGGGTCTTCGGCAGGCCGATGGCCTCATGGCGGGACCATATGCCGCCCGGGATGTATCTGAAATCCGAACCGTGGGCGTCGAATCTCTGCGATCCGCAGGGCACGTTCGGGCTGGCCGACTATGCCGCCACCCAGGGAGTGGAGGTACGGCACGGCGTTCCGCTGCCGGTCGGCTTCTTCGCCTCGTACGGACTGTGGTTCGCGGAGCGCGCGGCGCCGCCCGTCGACGAACGTATGGTCACGGCCGTCCAGCCCGTCCTGGGCGGATTCCGGCTCTCCACCGAGGACGGCGAGAGCGTGCTCGCCCGTACAGTGGCGCTCGCGGTCGGTGTGATGCCCTTCATCGACATTCCCGCGCCGCTGCACGCGCTGACGCGGGAGCAGGTGACGCACAGCAGCCACCACGCGGATCTGACGCGCTTCGTGGGACGGGACGTGACCGTCATCGGAGCGGGCCAGGCGGCTCTGGAGACCGCCGCGCTCCTCGCCGAACAGGGCACCACCGTCAGGGTGGTGGCCCGGTCGGGCAGGCTCAACTGGAACACGCTGCCGCCGCCGCTGGACCGCCCGGTCAGGGAGACGGTCCGGATGCCGCACACCGGACTGGGCTGCGGATGGAAGAACTGGCTCTACGCGGAGACTCCGGGCCTCTTCCGCAGACTTCCCGCGCAGACGCGGGCGCGTGTCTTCACCTCGGCGCTGGGCCCTGCGGGCGCGTGGTGGCTGCGGGAGCGGTTCGAGTCGGCGGTGGAGGTCCGGCTGAGTGAGAGCCTGGCGAGCGCGGACCCGATGGACAACGGCGGCGTACGGCTCGAACTGGTCGCCACGACGGGCCGGGTGCAGACCGTGGAGACGGACCATGTCATCGCCGCCACCGGCTTCACTCCGGGACTGGAACGGCTCGGTCTCCTCGACGGCGGACTGCGGGCCGGGCTGGCGACGGTCGCGCCCAGCACCGCGCCCGAGGCGAGCCCGCTCTTCGAGTCCTCGCATCCGGGGCTCTTCGTCGCCGGGCTGCTGAGCGCGCCCTCGTTCGGCCCGTCGATGCGCTTCGTGTACGGGGCCACGTACACGGCCGAGCGGCTGGTACGGGGAGTACGGCGACGGCTCGGCTCGCGCGGCGGATCGCTCGGTACGGTCCGGCAGCGGCAGGCGTCGCCCGCGTCGGAGCCGATGCCGGCAACGGCCGGGAAGTCACTGCTGAGCTGACGTGGCGTCAAAACCTGCGCGCCCTGGTCCGCCGGCCGGGAGGATCCGCCGCGATTCTCCCGGCCGGCCGGATACGCCGGTCGTCCGCAGTCGGCTGCGGTCAGCCGCAGTCAGCCGCAGTCAGCCGCAGTCAGCCGCAGTCAGCCGCTGGTGGCCGCGGTCAGCGGCGGGCGCGCGTGGTGCTGCGTCGGTACAGGATTCCGCCGCCGAGCATCAGACCCGCGCTCAGCGCCGCCATGCCGAGCAGACCGGCGTCACTGCCGGTGGAGGCGAGCTCCGTGACCGGCGCGGGAGAGCCGGGCCGGGAGTGCGTGGCGGGAGTGACCGTGTCAGGAATGGCCTTGTCGCCCGGCGGTGTACCGGGCACGGGCGGTGTCCTGTCCGTACCGTCGCCCGGCTCGTCGCCTCCGGGAGTGCCGGGATTCTCGGGTGTTCCGGGAGCTTCGGGCGTTCCGGGAGTCTCCGGGAACTGCGGCTCCTCATGGACGTCGGGGAGCGCCACCGGCGAGCCGTTCGCGCACCGGTTGCCGAACGCCGGGTTGAGGACGCCGACCAGATCGACGGAGTTGCCGCAGACGTTCAGCGGGATGTCGATCGGTGCCTGGGCGATATTGCCCGAGCCCACGCCCGGCGATCCCTTGGCGATGGCAGTCGCCTTGGCGCCGGTGGACTCCTTGTGCGGGTGCGCCTGTTGGCGCGGGTGCGTCTCGTGGCGCTGCGGGGCGTGAGCGGGCGCGTCCTCCGGCGGGGCCACCGGAGCGTGGTCCGGCCCTTCGGGGACGGAGGGTGCCCGGTCGTCGTGCCGCGCAGGAGCCCGGTGCTCCTGGTACGACGAGGATCGCTCGTGCGCCGCCGGGTGTCCCGGCCGGCCCGACGTATTGACACAGCCGTTGCCGAAGGCGGGATTGCCGACTCCGACGACGTCCACGGTGTTCCCGCAGACATTGACCGGGACCTCAACGGGTGCCTGGACACTGTTGCCCGACAGCACACCCGGTGATCCGGCGGCCACCCCGTCGCTCTCCACCGCGATGGCATAGCCACCGCCCAGGGACAGCACGCTCGACGCCGCGGCGGCGGCGAGCAGCCCTTTGCTGATGAGGTCTCGCATTTCTCTCTTCTCCTCCTGCTGTGACATCGGGGCCTGCTGAGACCGGTCCCGAAGCAGGGAGAACTCCCACGCTTCGGGACCGGACGGGGCAGCGTCAGCCGGCGTTGATACAGGTGTTGCCGAAGGTGGGGTTCAACAGGGCGAGGATGTCGACGGTGTTACCGCAGAGGTTGATGGGAATTTCGACGGGCACCTGGACGACATTGCCCGAGAGGACACCCGGGGAGCCGACAGCGGCTGCCTCGGCCTCGGCGTCGGCCATGGCCGGGGCGGCGGCGCCCATCGTCATGAGCAGACCTGCGACGATGGTTGCGGCCTTCTTGCACTTCATCGTGAGCCCTTTCCGCAGCGGCGAATCCGTCCGCACGACTGTCGTGGCACGCGGGCATCGTTTTCTCAGCCCTCACGTCCGCTGCTGGAACACCAACGATGAGGCGCGCGGCAAGGAAACTGTCCTGTTTTATGGCTTTCTCCGGTTCACTCGATTGCCCCGTGAATGGATTCGGGATTTTCGTTTCTGCATAAGAAGGGGCTTTTCGTGGAATACGGCGACGGGCCGGCCGGGGCTCCATTGCCCCGGCCG
>NZ_FMDK01000904.1 GCF_900091995.1 Streptomyces sp. MnatMP-M17 | reverse complement strand
CGGCGACGGTGGCCAGCCGGTTCCGCTTCCACTCGGCCACCGGCTCGTACGATCCGGACAGCGGGGCCTTCCGGGCGGGCTTCTCCGGCGGCGTCCGGTTCACCGGCCATCAGAAGGCCGACGGAACGTATGAACTCGATCTCACGATCAGCCGGCCCACCGTACGGATCTCCGGTGGCGGCGGCACGCTCTACGCCGATATGACGAGCAAGGCCAAGGGCTCGGGCAGACTCACCACGGCCGCGCAGGTCCCGCTCGCCGCGCTCGATCTCTCCGGGATCAGCATGGTGGGCGGCGGCAGCCCGGTCGCTCTCAACAACGTGCCCGCGACGCTCACTTCGCAGGGCGCCACGGCCTTCGCGGGTTACTACACGGCGGGGACGGCTCTCGATCCGGTCAGCCTCTCCGTGGATGTCGCGGCGGCGAAGAAGCCCGTGAGCCCGTCCACGAGCAGGCCCGCGGGCGAGCCGACAGGGAAGGCGCAGGGGGAGCCCGCGGGGGAGCGGGCGACGGGACGGTTCAGGACCGCTGCCGTCGACTGGGGCGTACGCCGTACCTACCGCGAGTACGTCACCGGCCCTGTCGCCAAGGGCGAATGGACGTTGAGCGACGGTGCCCAGGACGGCGGCGCGCTCTTCCGCTTCCCGCGCGGTACGGGCTCGTACGACGCCGGGAAGGGCACGCTCGACGCGCATTTCGCGGGCACGGTCCGCTTCACCGGCACCGGACTTGATCTCACACTGACCGAGGTCGCCGTCCGGGTGAAGGACGGCAAGGGAACGCTCTTCGCCGATGTCACCGACGTGGCCGAGGGCAGCCCGCCTCGGAAGGCCGTGCCTCTGATCACCTTCCCGGCCGAGGACTTCACTCCGAAGAAGGGCCTCGCCTCGCTCACCGAGGTGCCCGCCACGCTGACGGCACCGGGCGCCGAGAGCTTCGGCTCCCTCTACAAGGCGGGCACGGCGATGGATCCCGTCTCGCTCGCCGTCGCCGTGGACGACAAGGCGCGGTTGCCCGCGCTGCCGGACCTGGGCAGCGACGCCTCGGCCGCCGCGGAGCCGACGGCGTCCGCCACCACGACTCCGAGCCCGGCCCTGAGCCCTACCGGGCCCGCCGCCGAAGCCGCGTCCTCGT
>NZ_FMDK01001090.1 GCF_900091995.1 Streptomyces sp. MnatMP-M17 | reverse complement strand
TCCGGTCCCCGCCGTGTCGCGTTCCGGGACCAGCGGGCGGATCGGCGGGAGCGGATCCGCGCCGTCGAGTATGGCCGTCCATACGGGCAGTTCGGCCTCGCGGGACGGTTCCTGGGCCAGCTCGGTGAGCCGGTGCGCCCATTGCCTGAACGGCGTTTCGACCGGCGCGAGTTCGGCCGGACGGCCCTCGGAGATGTCCTGCCACGCCGCCGCCAGATCGGGCAGCAGCACCCGCCAGGACACACCGTCGACCAGCAGATGATGGGCCATCAGCAGCAGTCGGCCCGGCCGGTCGCCCGTGTCGAACCACACCGCCTTGACTCCCTCGCCGGCCTCCGGATCGAGCGCCCCCCGGGCCGCGCGCGCCCGTTCCGCGACGGACTCGCGCAGGGCGTCCTCGTCCAGGCGGGTGGCATCGACCCGTTCGATCCAGGTGTCGATGTCGGCCGTGCGCGCCGGTGGAACCTCCAGGGACCAGTCGTCCCGGTTTGTCCGTACCAGTCGCGCCCGCAGCATGTCGTGCCGGTCCGCCAGCGCCCGTACCACGCTCACCAGCTTCGCGCGGTCCAGCGCCGCCGGAGTCTGGACGAGCGCCGCCTGGTGGTAGCCCTTGAAGGGACCGCCCAGTTCACGCAGCCAGTGCATGACCGGTGTCAGCGGAACACTACCCGTGCTGTCGTACGGTGCCGGGACCGCGCCCGGTGCGACGGCGGACTCGACGGCGGTCTGTTCGGCGGCGACGGCGCACAGGCCGGCCACCGTGCGATGCCGGAAGACCAGGCGCGGAGTGATCCGTAGACCCGCTGCCCGTGCCCGGCTGACCAGTCGCATCGCCATGATGCTGTCGCCGCCGAGTGTGAAGAAGTCGTCGTCCACGCCCACCCGTTCGAGCCCCAGGACGTCGGCGAACACACCGCAGAGGACCTGTTCTTGAGGCGTACGCGCTGCGCGGCCCGACGAGACCGCCGTGAAGTCGGGCGCGGGCAGCGCCTTGCGGTCGAGCTTGCCGTTGGCGAGCTTCGGAAGGCGGTCCAGCAGGACCACCGCCGCCGGAACCATATAGTCCGGCAGTTGCCGCGCGACATGCGCACGCAGTCCACCCGCGTCCGGCGACTGCCCGGCGGCTGCCACCACATACGCCACCAACTTCTTGCCCGGACCGTCCTGACGGGCCGTCACCACTACCTGTCCGGTGTCCGGATGGGCGGCCAGTACGTCCTCGATCTCCGCCAGTTCGACACGGAAACCGCGGATCTTGACCTGGTCGTCCGCCCGGCCCAGATAGTCCAGCATTCCGTCCGCCGTCCAGCGGGCGAGGTCGCCCGTGCGGTAGAGCCGGGAGCCGGGAGGACCGAACGGATCGGCGACAAACCGTTCGGCGGTCAGGGCGGGCCGGTTCAGATAGCCACGGGCCAGACCGCCGCCCGCGAGATACAGCTCGCCGGGCACTCCCGGTGGCACGGGCCGCAGGAAGCCGTCGAGCACATAGGCCCGTGTGCCCGCGACTGGCCGGCCGACCAGTGGCCGGTCGCTGTCGCGTACGCGCGCCACGAGCGCGTCGACGGTCGATTCGGTGGGCCCGTACAGATTGAACGCCTCCGTGCCGCGCAGTCCGCGCAGCCTCTCCCACAGCGCCTGCGGTACGGCCTCACCGCCGACGCCTATCACGGCGAGAGGACAGGCGCCGTCCGAGATTAGCCCGGTGTCGGCCATCTGCGCGAAGAACGACGGTGTCACTTCGAGGAAATCGAAACCGTGCTCCACGACGGCCGCCGCGAGCAGTTCGGGATCGCGCCGTGTCTCCTCGGACACCACATGCACACAGTGCCCGTCGAGCAGCCACAGCTGAGGCTGCCAGGACGCGTCGAACGAGAACGACCAGGCGTGTCCTGCCCGTAGTTGCCGCCGGCCGGTGAGCGCGACAGCCGGTCCGTACAGTGTCTCCCGGTGGCTGTGGAAGAGATTGCCGACCGTCTCATGGGTGATGACGACGCCCTTCGGGCGGCCGGTCGATCCGGATGTGTAGATCACATAGGCCGGGTGACTTGGTGTCAGCGCGCCCGTACGGTCCAGGTCCGTCACATCCCGGGCGTCGTACGCGGCGAGCGCCTCCACGGTCTCCGGCGCGTCGAGTACCAGCACCGGCGCTTCGGAAGCGGGCAGCAGCGGCGCGAGTGCGCGAATGGTCAAGGTCAGTACGGGACGCGCGTCGGCCAGCATGTCGGCTGTACGTGCCGACGGGACATCCGGATCGAGCGGCAGATACGCGGCGCCCGCCTTCTGCACGGCCAGAATCGCCAGCAAGGTATGGGCGGTGCGAGGCAGGGCCAGTGCGACGATCCGTTCGGGACGGGCTCCTCGCTCGATCAGCAGCCGGGCCAACCGGTTGGCGCCCGCGTCGAGTTCGGCATAGGTCAGCTCGACACCGTCGGAAGCGACGGCGGGAGCGTCGGGAGTGCGCCGTACCTGCCGCTCGAACAGCGCGGGCACGGTGGTCGGTGCGGCGGCCGGCTCACGGGCGTTCCACCGCGTCAGTATCCGCTGCCGCTCGTCCTCGCCCAGGATGTCGATCCGGCCGATGGACAGATCCGGCTCCGCGGCCACCGCGCGCAGGACGCGGTGCAGGCGCTCCGCGATCGCTTCGGCGGTGGTCCGGTCGTACAGATCGGTGCTGTATTCGAGCACTCCGTGAACGCCGTTGCCGTCCGCGTGCTCCACGAAGTCGAAGGAGAGATCGAACTTGGCGGTGGCCTGGCCGACTTCCTCCTCGTGTGAGACGAGTCCCGGCAGCATCGGGCCTGTCGGGCCCGCTGCGAGATAGACGACCATCACCTGGAACACCGGATGGCGGGCCAGTGAGCGCGGCGGATTGAGCGCCTCCACCACACGCTCGAAGGGCACGTCCTGATGGTCGTACGCAGCGAGGTCGGCGTCCCTGACACGGGCCAGCAGTTCACGGAAGCCCGGATCACCCGATGTGTCCGTGCGCAGGACCAGTGTGTTGAGGAAGAATCCGACCAGATCCTCCAGCGCCTCGTCCGGGCGTCCGGCGATCGGGCTGCCGATGGGAATGGTCGTACCGGCTCCGAGCCTGGTCAGCAGGGCCGCCACGGCGGACTGCATCAGCATGAACATACTGACTCCGGCGTCGCGCGCCAGCTCGCGCAGTGAACTCGCCAGCTCCGGACCGAAGGACAGATCGACGGCGCCGCCGCGGTAGCTGCTCTCCGCCGGGCGCGGCCGGTCGGCGGGCAGTGTCAGCTCCTCGGGAAGATCGGACAGGGCCTCCTTCCAGTACGCGAGCTGCCGGAACGCCAGGCTCTCCGGATCCTTCTCCTCGCCGAGGACGGTCCGCTGCCACACGGTGTAGTCGGCGTACTGCACGGGCAGGGGTGCCCAGTCCGGCGCTCGGCCGGCCGTACGTGCGGCGTAGGCGGTGGCCAGATCCCGGGTCAGGGCCTGCTCGGACCACTCGTCACCGGCGATGTGATGCACCAGGACCAGCAGAACATGCTCGTCCTCGGCCAGCCGGAACACGCTTACACGGAGCGGCGGTTCACGGTCCAGCGCGAAACCGTACGACGCCGCGTCGGCCAGCAGTCCGGCAAGGCTCCGCTCCTCGGCGGGAACGACCTCCACCGGGATCTCGTACTCGCCGCGGCGCAGGATCCGTTGGTACGCCGTGCCGGCCTCCTCCGGGAACACCGTACGCAGTGTCTCGTGCCGCTCCGCCAGATCGCCCACGGCGGCGCGCAGCGCGTCGGTGTCGAGCGCGCCGGACAGCCGCCAGGCGGACGGGATGTTGTACGTGGGACCGGCGCCCTCGACCTGGTACAGCACCCAGAGCCGCTGCTGCGCGGACGACAGCGGCAGCCGCTCCGGCCGCTCGCCCGC
>NZ_FMDK01000196.1 GCF_900091995.1 Streptomyces sp. MnatMP-M17 | reverse complement strand
CGGCGGCGGGCCTCATGGCGTCCGGCGGCGGTCCGGGCGGCGGTCCGGCGGCCGGGTTCGCAAGGGCCGCGAATCCTCATAAGGTGAACAGCATTGAAGTCGTCGTTGAAGTCGTCAGAGAAGTTGTACGGACCCGTGAACGGCCGAGGAGGACCTGCGGTGAGTGAGTCGAGCCCCAAGCTGCGCGCCGAGCTGGACGGCATCCCCACCTACAAGCCGGGCAGGCCGGCCGCGTCCGGCGGCGGGCCCGTCGCGTACAAGCTGTCCTCCAACGAGAATCCGTATCCGCCGCTGCCCGGCGTGATGGAGCAGGCGATCTCGGCCGCGGGCGTCTTCAACCGCTATCCGGACATGGCCTGTACCGGACTGATGGACGAGCTGGCGGACCGCTTCGGCGTGCCCGTCGCGCATCTCGCGACCGGCACCGGTTCGGTGGGCGTGGCACAGCAGCTCGTCCAGGCCACCTCGGGCCCCGGTGACGAGGTCATCTACGCCTGGCGTTCCTTCGAGGCGTATCCGATCATCACCCGGATCTCGGGCGCGGCCTCCATAGAGGTGCCGCTGACCTCGGGCGAGGTGCACGATCTGGACGCGATGGCCGACGCGATCACCGAGCGGACCCGGCTGATCTTCGTCTGCAACCCCAACAACCCGACCGGCACGGTGGTGCGCCGCGC
Organism: Streptomyces sp. MnatMP-M17; assembly: GCF_900091995.1. Classification (GTDB taxonomy): domain Bacteria; phylum Actinomycetota; class Actinomycetes; order Streptomycetales; family Streptomycetaceae; genus Streptomyces. The sequence continues at coordinate 28,375 of NZ_FMDK01000196.1, read as the reverse complement.
CGAGCTTGAACGGTTCCTCGACCGTGTTCCGGGCGACGTGCTGGTGGTTCTCGACGAGGCCTACCGCGAGTTCATCCGCGACGCGCAAGTGCCGGACGGCGTGGAGATCTACCGCGAGCGTCCGAATGTGGCCGTGCTGCGTACCTTCTCCAAGGCGTACGGACTGGCCGGTCTGCGGGTCGGCTTCGCGATCGCCCATGAACCGGTGGCCGCCGCGCTGCGGAAGACCGCCGTCCCGTTCGGTGTGAGCCAGATCGCACAGGAGGCGGCGATCGCATCCCTGCGTGCCGAGGACGAACTGCTGGGCCGGGTCGGCGCGCTGGTCGCCGAGCGCGCGCGGGTCTACGCGGGCCTGGTCGACCAGGGCTGGACCGTGCCCGAGACCCAGGCCAATTTCGTCTGGCTGCGGCTCGGCGGGCGCACGCTCGACTTCGCGGCGGCCTGTGAGGCGGCCGGTGTGGTCGTACGGCCCTTCGCGGGCGAGGGAGTACGGGTCACGATCGGCGAGCACGAGGCCAATGACGTCTTCCTCCAGGCGGCGGAGGCGTTCCGCAAGGAGCTGTAGCCGGGCAGTGCGACTGGCCGGTGCGGCCGGCGGGGCCAGTGCGGCCGGTCCGGTCCGGCCGGGCGAGAGCGATACGGAGTGGTGCGGGGCGGTCTCTTCGAGGCCGCCCCGACGCATTCCGACCCCATGCCGACCCCCCTGCGAAGGCCGGGAAGCATGTGCGACATAATGCTTGTGAATGTGAACGCGTTCACAAGCGCGTCCCGTTTGCTCTCGTATGTCCAGGTCGAACGGGACAAGCTGCCGCTGTGACCACGGCGATGTAAGGAGAAGACGACGTGGACCTCGCTCTGGCGCCGGAGACCCTGGCGCGATGGCAGTTCGGCATCACCACCGTCTATCACTTCCTCTTCGTCCCTCTGACGATCTCGCTCGCCGCGCTCACGGCCGGCCTGGAGACCGCGTGGGTCCGCACGGAGAATCCTAAGTACCTCAAGGCCACAAAGTTCTGGGGCAAGCTCTTCCTGATCAATATCGCGATGGGTGTCGTCACCGGCATCGTGCAGGAGTTCCAGTTCGGGATGAGCTGGTCCGACTACTCGCGATTCGTCGGCGACATCTTCGGTGCTCCGCTCGCCTTCGAGGCGCTGATCGCCTTCTTCTTCGAGTCGACCTTCATCGGACTGTGGATCTTCGGCTGGGACAAACTGCCGAAGAAGATCCATCTGGCCTGTATATGGATGGTCTCGATCGGCACGGTCCTCTCCGCCTACTTCATCCTGGCCGCCAACTCCTGGATGCAGCACCCGGTCGGCTATCGCATCAACAAGGAAGCCGGCCGTGCCGAACTCACCGACTTCTGGAAAGTGCTGACCCAGGACACCGCGCTCACCCAGTTCTTCCACACCCTGACGGCCGCTTTTCTGGTCGGCGGTGCCTTTATGGTCGGTATCGCGGCCTTCCATCTCGCGCGGAGGAAGCACATACCGGTGATGCGGACCTCGCTCCGCCTCGGCCTGGTCACCGTCGCGATCGCCGGACTGCTCACCGCCGTGAGCGGTGACTCGCTCGGCAAGGTCATGTTCGAGCAGCAGCCCATGAAGATGGCGGCGGCGGAAGCCCTGTGGGAGGGCGAATCGCCCGCGCCGTTCTCGCTGTTCGCCTACGGAGACGTCGAGAAGGGCCACAACACCGTGGCCGTCGAGGTCCCCGGACTGCTGTCCTTCCTCGCCAACAACGACTTCAGCTCGCATGTCCCCGGTATCAACGACGTCAACAAGTCCGAGCAGGAAAAGTACGGTCCCGGCGACTACCGGCCCAATATCCCGGTCGCGTACTGGGGCTTCCGCTGGATGATCGGCTTCGGAATGGCGTCCTTCGGCATCGGTCTGCTCGGGCTCTGGCTGACGAGGCGGAAGTTCCTGCTGCCACCCGCCCTGCGGACGGACGAGGACGAGGTGCCCAATCTGGTGCTCTTCCGGCAGAAGGCGCTCAGCCCGAAGCTCACCAAGTGGTACTGGATCGTCGCCCTCTGGACCCTGCTCTTCCCGCTGATCGCCAACGCCTGGGGCTGGATCTTCACCGAGACGGGACGCCAGCCATGGGTCGTGTACGGAGTGCTCCGCACGGCCGACGCGGTCTCCCCCGGAGTCTCCCAGGCCGAGGTGCTCACCTCGATGATCGTCTTCACCCTGCTGTACGGAGTGCTCGCGGTCGTCGAGGTCAGGCTGATGGTCAAGTACGTCAAGGCCGGCCCACCGGAGCTGACGGACGCCGATCTCCATCCGCCCACAAAGATCGGTGGCGACCATACGGACGCCGACCGGCCGATGGCCTTCTCGTACTGAGGACTTGAGGAGCTATGGCTATGGAACTCCACGACGTCTGGTTCGTTCTGATCGCCGTCCTGTGGACCGGCTACTTCTTTCTCGAAGGCTTCGACTTCGGCATCGGAGTCCTCACCAAGCTGCTGGCCCGCGACCGTAAGGAGCGGCGGGTCCTGATCAACACCATCGGGCCTGTCTGGGACGGCAATGAGGTCTGGCTGCTCAGTGCCGGCGGAGCGACCTTCGCTGCCTTTCCCGAGTGGTACGCCACGCTCTTCTCCGGCTTCTATCTGCCGCTGCTGCTCATCCTGGTCTGTCTGATCGTGCGCGGTGTCGCCTTCGAGTACCGGGCCAAGCGGCCCGAGGAGAGCTGGCAGCGCAACTGGGAACACGCGATCTTCTGGACCTCGCTGCTTCCCGCCGTGCTCTGGGGTGTCGCGTTCGGCAATATCGTGCGCGGCGTCAAGATCGACGCGCACAAGGAGTACATCGGCAACGTCGCGGATCTGCTCAATCCCTACGCGATCCTGGGCGGTCTGGTCACCCTGACTCTCTTCACCTTCCATGGCACGGTGTTCGCCGCGCTCAAGACGGTGGGAGACATCCGGGTCCGGGCCAGGAAGCTGGCGGTCGGACTCGGGGTGCTGACCGCCGTGCTGGCGCTCGGTTTTCTGCTCTGGACCCAGGCGGACCAGGGCAACGGCAAGAGCCTGATCGCACTGGTCGTGGCGGTGGTGGCGCTGGTCGCCGCGATCGGGGCCATCGCGGCGGGACGTGAGGGCTGGTCGTTCGCGCTCTCGGGCGTGACGATCGTGGCCGCGGTGGCGATGCTCTTTCTGACGCTCTTCCCGAATGTCATGCCGTCCTCGCTGAATCCGGCATGGAACCTCACGGTGACGAACGCGTCGTCCACTCCGTACACCTTGAAGATCATGACCTGGTGCGCGGGTATCGCGACTCCGCTGGTGCTGCTCTACCAGGGATGGACGTACTGGGTGTTCCGCAAGCGGATCGGAACGCAGCACATCGCCGATGCGTGACTGCCGTTGCGTGACCGCTGTTGCGTACCGGCGATGTGTAAGAGACCGATGCATCCGAGGGCAGAGCCCGGTTCGTCAGAGCACGGTTCGTAGGAGTGGGTGTTTCACGTGAAACCAGTCGATCCGCGTCTGCTGCGGTATGCCCGGGCCACTCGCTACTTCCTGATCGCCGTGGTGGCGCTGGGGGTGGCCGGTGCGGGGTTGGTGATTGCTCAGGCGATGCTGATCGCCGAGGTGGTGGTCGGAGCGTTCCAGCGAGGACTGGACGATTCGGAGCTGCGCACCCCGCTGCTTCTGCTGGTCGCGGTCGCCGTCGGGCGCGCTCTGGTTTCCTGGCTGACCGAACTCGCGGCCCATCGAGCAAGCGCGGCGGTCAAGTCGGAGCTGCGCGGACGACTGCTGGAGCGGGCGACCGCACTCGGCCCGGGATGGCTGAGTGGACAGCGCACCGGTTCACTGGTCGCGCTCGCCACCCGCGGTGTGGACGCTCTGGACGACTACTTCGCGCGCTATCTGCCCCAACTGGGGCTCGCGGTGGTGGTGCCGGTGGCGGTTCTGGCGAGGATCGTCACCGAGGACTGGGTCTCTGCGGCGGTCATTGTGCTGACTCTGCCGCTGATTCCACTGTTCATGGTGCTCATCGGCTGGGCCACCCAGGCCCGGATGGACCGTCAGTGGCGGCTGCTCTCCCGGCTGTCGGGCCACTTCCTGGATGTGGTCGCCGGACTGCCGACCCTGAAGGTCTTCGGCCGGGCCAAGGCACAGGCCGAGTCGATCCGCGCGATCACCTCGGAGTACCGGCGGGCCACCCTTCGTACGCTGCGTATCGCCTTTCTGTCGTCCTTCGCGCTGGAACTGCTCTCGACGCTGTCGGTGGCTCTGGTCGCGGTCGGGATCGGGATGCGGCTCGTGCACGGTGATCTGGATCTGTACACGGGACTCGTGGTGCTGATCCTGGCGCCCGAGGCCTATTTGCCGATCCGTCAGGTGGGCGCGCAGTATCACGCGGCGGCCGAAGGGCTGTCGGCCGCCGAGGAGATCTTCACGGTCCTGGAGACAGGGCCTCCGGCGGGCGGTACGGGAGAGATGGCCGGTACGGGTGCGCCACGGCTGGAGCTGGACGGTGTGACCGTCCGCCATCAGGGCCGTACGGAACCTTCGCTGGACGCGGCCTCGGTGACGGTCGAGCCGGGGGAGACGGTCGCCCTGGTCGGTCCGAGCGGTGTCGGCAAGTCCACGCTGCTCCAGGTGGTGCTCGGCTTCACCGCACCGGACGAGGGCCGGGTACGGGTGGACGGCCGGGATCTGTTCTCTCTTGATCCGGACCGCTGGCGGGAGCGGATCGCCTGGGTTCCGCAGCAGCCGTATCTCTTCGCGGGCACGATCGCGGAGAACGTACGGCTGGCCCGGCCGGACGCGGACGACGCGGCGGTACGGGACGCGCTGCGGGAGGCGGGCGCGTATGAGTTTGTGACGGCGCTGCCGCAGGGCGTGCACACGCTGCTCGGTGAGGACGGTTCCGGGCTCTCGGCCGGTCAGCGGCAACGGCTCGCGCTGGCCAGGGCCTTTCTCGCCGACCGGCCGCTGCTGTTGCTGGACGAGCCCACGGCGGCGCTCGACGGCGAGACGGAGTCGGGCATCGTCGAGGCGGTACGGCGGCTGGCCCTGGGCCGTACGGTGCTGCTCGTCGTCCACAGACCGGCGCTGCTCGCGGTGGCCGACCGGGTGATCGCGCTGCCGGAGCGGCCGGCGGGCAGGGCGGAGGCGTCCGGAGCGACGGAGGAGCGCGGTGGTCTCGGCTTTGTGCGGGCGCCTGCGGCTCGGGTCGACACGGTCGCCCATGACGCGGTCGACGGAGAGGCTGGAGCAGCCGGGGACGACGCCGGCAGCGGACATGCCGTACCGGCCGATTTCGGTGCGATCGGCACCGTCGGCACCGTTGGCACGGCTGGTGCGCCGGGTGCGCCGGGTGAGGGAGCCGGTTCGGCGAGGGATCCGCTCGCGCGGATGAGAGCCGCCGCCGGGGCGCTGCGCGGACGATTCGCACTGGCGCTGTTCCTCGGCAGCTGCGCCCTCGGCTCCGCCGTCGGTCTCATGGCGGTCTCCGGCTGGCTCATCTCGCGCGCCTCCGAGCAGCCCCCGGTGCTCTATCTGATGGTCGCGGTGACGGCGACCCGCGCCTTCGGTATCGGCCGGGCCGTCTTCCGCTACGCCGAGCGCCTCGTGTCGCACGACGCCGTACTCAGGATGCTCGCCGATCTCAGGGTCTCCGTGTACCGGCGGCTGGAGCGCATCGCGCCCGCCGGGCTGCGCGAGACCCGGCGCGGGGATCTGCTGTCCCGGCTGGTCGCCGATGTGGACGAACTCCAGGACTACTGGCTCCGGTGGCTGCTCCCGGTCGGTACCGCCCTGCTCGTCGGGGTGGGGGCCATCGGATTCACCGCATGGCTGCTGCCGGAGGCGGGCGCCGTACTGGCCGCCGGGCTGCTCGCCGCCGGGGTGGGTGTGCCGCTGGTGAGCGGCGCCTGCGCGCGCCGCGCCGAACGGCAGTTGGCCCCGGCGCGCGGACTCCTGGCCACTCAGGTCACCGATCTGCTCCGGGGCACCGCTGAGCTGACTGTCGCGGGCGCACTGCGGAGCCGTATGCGCGGGGTGCGCGAGGCCGACGGAACGCTGACGGCCATCGCCGCGCGCGGCGCGAGCGCCAACGCGCTCGGCGGCGGACTCTCCGCGCTGGCCTGTGGACTGACCGTGGCCGCGGCGGCGCTCGTGGGCGTTCAGGCGGTACGCGACGGACGTCTCGACGGCGTGGAGCTGGCCGTGGTCGTCCTGACTCCGCTCGCCGCGTTCGAGGCGGTGACCGGGCTGCCACTCGCCGTGCGGTACCGGCAGCGGGCCAGGTGCGGTGCGGAGCGGGTGTGCGAGGTGCTGGACGCTCCCGTGCCCGTACACGAGCCCGACCGGCCGGCCGTCGCTCCGGTATCACCGTTCCCGCTGGAGGTACGAGGGCTGTCCGCCCGGTACGCGGGGCAGCGGCGGGACGCGCTCAGCGGCTTCGACCTGACGCTGACGGCAGGGAAGCGCGTCGCCGTCGTCGGGCCTTCCGGGTCGGGCAAGACGACGCTCGCGCAGGTGCTGCTGCGCTTCCTGGACGCACGCGAGGGCGGCTGCCGGCTCGGCGGTACGGATCTGGCCGCGCTCGACGGGGACACGGTCCGGGGCTTTGTCGGGCTGTGCGCGCAGGACGCCCACCTCTTCGACAGTTCCGTACGGGAAAACCTCAGGCTTGCCCGTACCGAGGCGACCGAGGACGAGCTGCGCGAGGCTCTGCGCCGGGCCAGGCTGCTCGAATGGGTCGATGGCCTGCCCGCCGGGCTCGAAACCTTGGTCGGCGAGCACGGCGCCCGGCTCTCGGGCGGTCAGCGGCAGCGTCTGGCACTGGCCCGCGCGCTTCTCGCCGATTTCCCGGTACTGGTCCTGGACGAGCCCGCCGAGCACCTGGATCTGGCGACGGCGGACGCGCTGACCGCCGATCTGCTGGAGGCGACGGAGGGCCGTACGACACTGCTGATCACCCACCGTTTGCGAGGACTCGACCAGGTGGACGAGGTGATCGTGCTCGACGGAGGCCGTCCCGTACAGCGAGGCCCTTACGCCGAGCTGGCGGCCGACGAAGGGCCGCTGCGGCGGATGCTGGAGCGTGAGCGGGCCGGCGATCGGCTCATGACCGGCTGATCGCCGACCGCCGACAGCCCTGCCGGTGCCGTCCGGGTGGTCGACATCCGGGAGGCCGGAGCGCGCAAGCGGACTTTCCCTATCAAATAGGAGTTACTACGCTCTGGCTTATGAAAGTGCCCGAGCCTCTGGGCCCTCTCGACGCGGTCACCCGCGCCGCCAGCAGCCTGGAGGGCCTGTCCGCCGAGAACACCGCGCGGGTGCCCCAGCTCCTGGAGGCGATGTGTTCCGTCGGTACGGGCCGCGGACTGCACACCACGCTCGCCCGGATCTGTGAGACCGCGGCCGAACTGGCCGGGGCCCGCTTCGCCGCTATCGGAGTCCTGGACGAGACGGGCGAGAGCCTCTCCGACTTCGTGACCCATGGCGTCGGCGAGGACGTGGCCGGGCGCATCGGGCACCCGCCCGATGGACGTACCGGCCTTCCCGGCGTGCTGATGAGAGGCCCGGAGCCGATTCGGCTCGCCGATCTGACCGTCGATCCGCGCGCCGCCGGACTTCCTCCGGGACATCCGCCGATGCGGACGTTCCTCGGTGTTCCCATCCGCGCCCAGGGCGAGATCCTCGGCAACTTCTATCTGGCCGAGAAGCCGGGCGGGGGCGAGTTCAGCGACTACGACCTGCACATGGTGCGCGTACTCGCCACCGAGGCCGGGAACGCCATCGGCAACGCCCGGCTGTACGAGGCGGCCAGACAGCGCGAGCGGTGGATTGACGGCTCGGTCGCCGTCACCACAGCCCTGCTCACCAGCGGTGACGCGGGAGGCGCGGCGGACGCGGCAGACGCGCTGTCCGTGGTCGCCGAGCAGATCCGCAGACTGGCGGATTCGGTCATCGGTGTGGTGCTGCTGCGCACGGAGGACGGCGGACTGGAGGTCGTCGCCGTCTCCGACGACCATCCGACCGTCAAGCGGAACTATGTGATCCCGGCCGAGAACCCTGTCACCAGGACGCTCCTGGCCGGCGAGTCCCTGTTCGTGGACGACCTCGCCACCGATCCTCGGGTGACACCCGCTCTGGCCGCGGATTTCGGCCCCGGCATGCTGCTGCCGCTGCGGGCCGACGGCCAGGTGCTCGGCGCCCTGGTGATGCCCCGCGCACGGGGCGCGCGCCGTTTCGGAGAGCGGGAACGCATCCTGGCCGACCAGTTCGCGGCCCAGTCGGCGCTGGCGCTGATGATGGCCGACGCGCAGCGCGACCGGGAGCGGCTGGCCGTCCTGGAGGACCGGGACCGGATCGCGCGGGATCTCCATGACCTGGTCATCCAGCGTCTGTTCGCCACCGGGATGACGCTGGCGAGCGCCCAGCGCGGCACGGTCGCTCCCGAGGTACATCAGGGCATCGACAAGGCGGTCGATGAACTGGACGTGACCATCCAGGAGATCCGTACGGCCATTTTCGCGCTCCAGCAGGGCTCGACGGAGGCGCCGGCCGGAGTGCGTACGCGCGTGCTGCGGGAGATCAATATGGCGGCCGTGCCGCTGGGTTTCCGGCCGAGCCACCGCTTTCTCGGGCAGGTCGACACGGCGGTCGGCGAACTGGCCGGGCGGAATCTGATCGCCGCGCTCCGTGAGGCCCTGTCCAACGCCTTCCGGCACGCGCAGGCCACCCGTATCGAAGTGGTCGTCGACGCCGCGGCCCGGCTTCCGGACGGCAGGGCGGCAGTGCGTCTGTCGGTCGCCGACGACGGTGTGGGCATCCCGGACGGCGGACGGCGCAGCGGGCTGCGCAACCTCGCGCGACGGGCCGAGTCGCTGGGCGGATCGAGTACGTGCGAGCCGGGGATCGGGGAGGACAGGGCCGGTACGACGGTGATCTGGGAGGCGCCATTGTGACGAGGCGGCTGTGAGTGGTGGCGGTCAGTGGCGGCTCGCCGCTCACCGCCGTTCGCACCACTTACGTAGATTTCGCACCACTTACGTAGATCTAGAGCCGCGCGAGAATCTGCTCGATGATGATCGCGACGCCGTCCTCGTTGTTCGTGGCCGTACGTCCGGAGGCGGCGGCCAGTACGTCCGGATGGGCGTTGTCCATCGCGTACGAGGTCCCGGCCCAGGTCAGCATCTCCAGATCGTTGGGCATGTCTCCGAAGGCGACGACCTCGTCGGACGAGACACCGCGCTCGGCGCAGCAGAGCGCGAGCGTGCTGGCCTTGCTCACTCCCAGGGCGCTGATCTCCAGCAGTGCGGTGGGGCTCGACCGGGTGATGGTGGCGCGGTCCCCGGCGGCCGTATGGGCCAGGGTGAGGAAACCGTCGGGCGTCAGGTCCGGGTGCTGGGCGAGCAGCTTGACGACCGGGCCCGCGGACTCCTCGTACTCCTCCTGGAGAAGCTTCTCCGCGGTGGCGACGGTCGCACCCGGGTCCTCCAGGAAGGGCGGGTACGTCGGCTCGTAGTTGATGCCGTTGGTCATCTCGACGGCGAACGCCGTTCCCGGCGCGGCGTCGCGCAGGGTCTGCACGACGTACAGCGCGGTCTCCCGGTCCAGCGGCCGGACCTTCAGCAGCTCTCCGCCGGCGCGCAGATCGACCACCGCGGCGCCGTTGGCGCAGATGGCCATGCCGTGGCCGTGCACATGGTCGCTGACAACTCCCATCCAGCGGGCCGGGCGCCCGGTGACGAAGAAGACCTCGATACCCGCCTCCTCGGCGCCTTTGAGCGCGGCGATCGTACGGTCCGACACGGACTTGTCGTGGCGCAGCAGGGTGCCGTCGAGATCGGTGGCGATCAGCCGGGGCCGGGCGGGGAGCGGGGAGTCAGCAGGCGAGGTCACGGCGCCATTCTCCCGTACGTCTGTGCACGGGCGTGCGGTGGGGCGCACATCTGAGAGGTCGTAGGAGAAGCCGTACGGGCTGTATGGGCCTTACGAACCGTACGGAAGAGAGGCCGGACCGAGGAGAGTCAGGAGGCCGGCGATGGCAGTGCGACCACTCCGAAGACCGCGCCCTGCGGGTCCTGGAGGATGGCCATCCGGCCGACCTTCTCCATGTCGAAGGCGGGCACCATCACCGATCCGCCGGCCCGTACGAGCGCGTCCACCGTGCTGTCCGTGTCGTCCACCGCGAAGTGCACCAGCCAATGCGGCGGAATACCTTCCGGGAGGTTCTCCATGCTCTGGAGACCGCCGACGGTGCGCCCTTTGACCTGGAATCCGGTGAACTCGGGCATCTCCGGCACCGGCGCGACGTCCAGGCCGAGCGCGGCGCGGTAGAAGGTGCCCGCGGCCTCGGGATCGGAGGTGCTGAGCTGATTCCAGACCAGCGAGCCGGGCTCATTGACGAGCTGGGCCCCGGGAAACTCCACCGCCTGCCACGCCCCGAACACCGCGCCCTGCGGATCGGCGGCGATCAGCATCCGGCCCAGATTGCCGACATCCATCACCGGGGCGAGCACGGTGCCGCCGTTCGCGCTGATCGCGGACTGGGTGGCGGCGGCGTCGGCAGTGGCGAAATAGCTGGTCCAGCTGGGCGGCGGCGGAGGCTGGCCGTTCGGCGCCATCGCCGTCATGATCCCGGCGACGGGCTTGCCCCGCATGGTGCAGGTCGCGTAGCCGCCGAACACCGCGGGTCCGGGCTCGCCCTGCCAACCGAACAGATCCCGGTAGAAATCCAGGGCCGCCTGCTGGTCGGGCACCATCAGATCGATCCAGCACGGCGTACCGGGCTCGTAGGGAGCGGTGACTTCAGGCATCTGTGTCATCTCCGGAATCTGCTCTGCCAAGGGCGCTCGCCCGGGCTGCTCCACGTCCCCCGCGACCACCCTCTCCGCACTCCGCCACTGTCGCCACCTGAGTGCGGCAGACGGCTCCTCTCGTTGGCTTCGGGCGCGTCGTAATCGAGCCAGCTGATGACGGAGACATCCTGGCCCTGCCGCTGGCCCTGGCCCTGGTCCTCGCTCCACGCACGGGCCGAGCTCTGAAGTTTCTTCGCCCGGTTGATCTGGCTGCCGACATTGTCGAGCTGGTTGCTCGTCCCCGGGACCTGGATCGCGGTGTGCTCGGCCGTGTCCGGGTTGCCGACGGCGACGATGGCGCGGCCGTCCTTCTCGGTGCTGAAGCCGAGGAGGTACAACTGCTTGTGCGCGGGGCCGGTGTCCGCCATGTCCAGGCGGTACTTCAAGTCGGTCAGTGCGCGGTAACTGGACCGGTTGTGGTGTCCGAGGCCGCCCTCACGCAGCGCGTAGTCGTTGAGGCGCATGTCCGGTACGGTGCGGTTGGCCTGGTCGCGTGCGGCCGACGGCAGGCCGTCGAGCGTGCCGAGCCGGTGCCGAGCCGGTCCGGGAAGGCGGCGAGGTAGATGTGCTGTTCCCCCTCGTCCAGTCTGTTCCACCAAGCCGCGGCGCGCTGTGGATCCGTCCCGTCGGGGATGTCCCTCTTGCTGATCCCGGCGAGTGCGGCGACCCATGCCGCGTCTTCCTGGGCGTTGGCGCCGCCGTACCGTTTGTCGGGGCCGAAGGGGTCGATCTGGCGCAGGATCTCGGAGGCCTCGCAACTGGCCTCGGTGGCCTCGGCCGTGGCCGCCTCGATACGGGCGCGGAAGCCGCCGAGGCCCGCGTTGGCCTGGCGCTGGATATCGTGGTGGTCCGGATCGTTGTGGTGCTTGAGGTCCACGGCCTGTCCGGGTTCCACCCGGCCGTCGTCCCGGACCGTGTGTCCGGCGTAGGGTCGGGGCATGCGTCTGAGTACCGTGATTCTTCCCGTTCGCCGTTGGCATGATGGTGGCCGCGACGAGTGGCTGAGTGCCGAGCGGCTCGGATTTCATGCCGCGTATACCTACGACCACCTCTCGTGGCGCACCTTTCGCGACGGTCCATGGTTGGGCGCGGTGCCGACGCTTACCGCCGCTGCCGCCGTCACCGAGCGGCTGCGGCTGGGGACTCTTGTCACCTCGCCGAACTTCAGGCATCCGGTGACGCTCGCCAAGGACCTGATCGCGCTGGACGATGTTTCGGGCGGGCGGATCACTCTTGGGATCGGTGCGGGTGGTACGGGCTTCGATGCCACGGCGCTGGGGCAGGAGGCGTGGACGCCGAGGGAGCGGGCGGATCGGTTCGCCGAGTTCGTGCCGTTGCTCGACCGGCTGCTGACCGAGGATTCCGTGACGTACGACGGGACGTTCTACTCCGCGGTCGAGGCCCGGGGCATTCCTGGGTGTGTGCAGCGGCCCCGGCTGCCCTTCGCGGTGGCGGCCACCGGGCCGCGAGGGCTGAAGCTCGCCGCCCGGTACGGGCAGGCGTGGGTGACGACGGGTGATCCGACGCTCTTCGAGACGGGTACGCCGGAGCAGTCGCGGGAAGCCGTCGGCAGGCAGATCGAGCGGCTCGGGAAGGCCTGTGCGGAGATCGGGCGTGAGGCGGCCGAGGTGGAGAAGATCCTGCTCACCGGTTTCACACCGGACCGGGACGGGCCGATGAAGTCCCTGGATGCGTTCGTGGACTTCGCGGGCAGGCACTTCGAGCTGGGCATCACCGAGATCGCGGTGCACGCGCCCATCCCCGACTCGGAGTTCGCCGCCGACCAGCGGGTCTTCGAGCGGATCGCGACCGAGGCGTTGGCGCAGCTCCGTCTGTAGCGCGTGACGGGCAGGGCGGGCGGTCGGCCCGTCGTCAGTCGGGGAAGCGTAGATAGCGCGGCGGTACGGCGTCGGTGAGCCAGACGCCATTGGCGCTGACATGGAAGACCAGTTCACCTCGGTACATCGCTTCCGCGTCCACAGACAGCACGACGGGCCGGCCGCGGCGGGCGCCGACACGGGTCGCGGTCTCGCGGTCGGGCGACAGATGTACATGGTGGCGGAACATGGGACGCAGCCCCTCGGCCCGGATCGCGTCCAGATGGCGGGCGACCGTGCCGTGGTAGAGATACGCGGGCGGCTCCGCCGGGGGCAGTTCCAGGTCGACCGTGACGGTGTGGCCCTGGTTGGCGCGGATGCGGTCGCCGTCGACCGTGAAGCGCCGCTTGTCATTGACGGCCACGACATGGTCGAGTTCGGCGCGCGTGATACGGAAGCCGTGCTCACCGGCCGCGCGGATCAGCTCGTCGACCGCGACCCAGCCGTTCGCGTCCAAAGCGATACCGATCCGCTCGGGCTGATGGCGCAGGTGCTTGGAGAGATACTTCGACACCTTCACTGTGCGTCGTTCATCAGGTACTCCGTTCATACGAACAGCGTGACCGTGGCGTCGGTGCACCGCCACTTATTTCCAAGTAATCTCTGTTCACAGGTTTGATCCACAGCCAACTCGGTTTATCCACAGGGGATTTGTCGATCCTGTGGACAACGGGTGCGTCAATTAACCTATTTGATCAATATGGCTTCTTTGTCTGTGGGTTGTGGTGAGGACATCCAAGATCCTTGCCTGAAGCTCCCGTTCCGTGGCCGCCGTGATGAAGGCTGCCGTGTTCTCGCGGCCAACGAGCCGCCGTACAGACCGAATCGTGTCGGCGGGAAGCGTCACGGAGCGGGTCTCGGAGTCCGGTGGTGGCGGAGCGTCCGCCGTCAGATGGTGCTGGAGACGGCGGGTGGCGAACAGCCGCATCGCACGGGCGAGTTCGGCGTCGACCGACTGCCGTGCGAGCGGTCGCATCCGGCGTACGAGCGCGGCGGCCTCGGCCGCGTCCGCCTCCGTCGGAGGCCGATGACCGAGATAGCGGGCGAAGACATGCTCGGTCGTGAACTCCAGAAAACGGGCGGCGATGTGCTCGACCTGGCCGCGAAGCTCTCGTAGCTGCCCGGAGATTGCGGGCAGCGGCACTCCCGCCGCGTACAACTCCGCTGCCACGGAGAGCTCCTGGGGGCTGGGCACCAGGAACATGTCGTCCCGGCCCGGGACACGCTCCAGCACACCCAGTTCCACCGCCTCGGCGATCGCCTCGTCGTCCGCTGTCCCACCGAACCGTTCGTCCAGCTCCGCACGGGAGATTCCGGCCGCCTCCTCATCGGTCCACGGTCCGTGCACCTCGGCGACCAGGCCGAGCACCACGCCCAGACCGCGTCCCGTGTCCCATGCCTCCAGCAACTCCTTGATGGAGGCCAGGGTGTATCCACGTTCCAGCAGATCGGCGATCTGCCGCAGCCGGGAGAGATGCGTGTCGTCGTACACATTGGCCCGCCCGCGCCGCTCCGGTCTGGGCAGCAGCCCGCGGTCCTGGTAGGCCCGGATCGTACGGACGGTGGCGCCGCTGGCGTGCGCCAGCGCCTCGATCCGGTACTCGGCCGGCGCGGAGGACCCGACCTCCGCCGCCGGTGCCGGCATCGGCGGCGGCGGCGTTTCCGCCTGTGGCTGTGGCTGTGGCTGTGGCTGCGACCTCGGCCCGGACATGCTCACTCCCTACGGCCGAGCGCCGCCCGGCCCACCGCACCCGCCGCCGCACGGGCCGCGGGCGACGTCGCGAGGTACTCGACGGCCCTGCGCAGCGAGCCCTCCTGCGAAGGGTGGTACGACCGGCGGAAGTAGCGGGGTATCGCCGCGCTCAGTTCGCGCCAGGGAGGCAACAGCCCTTTGTCGATCGCCTTGCTGTGCTCGCGCAGCGAGTAACGCGGCCGGCCTGCGAGTTGAGGGTCGTGCCGGATCAGATAGGCGGCGCCCGAGATCCACAGCCACAGCAGTACGGGCGCGGTGACACACATGGTTCCGACGCGACGGGCGTAGCGAGCGGGATCGGGACCGCCGCAGTGCTCGTACATGTCGAAGGCCACGGCGCGGTGTTCGACCTCCTCCGCGCCGTGCCAGCGCAGCAGATCGAGCATGATCTCGTCGGCCCCTGCCCGGTCCAGCCCTTCCGCGCGCAGCACCCAGTCACCGAGAACCGCCGTGAACTGTTCTATCGCGGCGACGAATGCCAGTCGGTAGAGCAGCCATTTCCCGGCCGGGAAGGGTATCCCCCACGGCGGCTTCTCGCCGAGGAGCTTCTCGAAGAGGAAGTCGATGTGCCGTGTATACGCCTCGGTGCTCAGCTTCTGCTCGGCCAGATGGTCCAGTACGTAGGAGTGCTGCACGCTGTGCGTGGCCTCCTGCCCCATGAATCCCTTGACGTCCTTGAGCAGTTCCGGGTCGGTGACCAGCGGCAGACCCTCCTTGAAGACCTTCACGAACCACCTCTCGCCCGCGGGCAGCAGCAGATGCAGCACATTGATGACGTGGGTGGCCGTCGGCTCGTCCGGTATCCAGTGCAGGGGAGTCCCGTGCCAGTCGAACGAGACCCGGCGCGGCACGATCGCGTGGTGCTCTCCGGCTTCCTCGGCTTCCTCGGCCTCCCGAGCGGCCCTGTTCTTCTCGGCGCTCACAGCGGCGGCTCCACGCGGGCGATCGCGCGCAGTGCCCCGGGCGCGATACGGGACAGGAGCCGGGCTCCCCGGGCCTCTGGAGTGACCGGCACGACGGCCTGGTTGCGTACGACAGCCCGCAGTACGGCGTCGGCGACCTTCTCCGGCGGATAGTTGCGCAGACCGTACAGCCGTGCGGCCTTCCTTCTGCGCCGCTCCTGCTCCTCCGTGGAGACACCGGTGAAGCGCGCGGTGGAGGTTATGCCCGTGTTGACGAAACCGGGACAGATCGCGGAGACGCCGATGCCCTGCCCGGCCAGTTCGGCCCGGAGACATTCGCTGAGCATCAGCACCGCCGCCTTGGACGTGCTGTACGCGGGTAGCGCCTTCGAGGGCTGATAGGCCGCCGCGGAGGCGGTGTTGACGATATGGCCGCCCTGGCCGCGCTCGGCCATCTGCCTGCCGAACACGCGGCAGCCATGGATGACGCCCCACAGATTGACGTCCAGGACCTTCTTCCAGTCCTCGGCGGTGGTGTCGAGGAAGGCACCCGACAGCCCGATTCCCGCGTTGTTGACCAGGACATCGACGATGCCGTACTCCGCGGCGACCTTCTCCGCGAGCCTCTCCATGGTCTGCCCGTCACCGACGTCGGTCTGCTCGGCCCAGGCCGCCGGGGCTCCGATCAGCCGGGCCAGTTCCGCCGTCCTGGCCGCTCCCTCCAGGTCGAGATCGATCGCCACGATCCGTGCGCCCGCCTCGGCGAAGGCGAAGGCGGTGGCCCGGCCGATACCGCCGGCCGCACCCGTGACCAGGACCAGCTGCCCACCGAAGCGCTGGGCGTACGGTCCGCTCGGCGCCGCTCCCGTACCGGCACCCGGACTCGTGCGCGTGCCCGTACCCGCGTCTGTACTTGTGCCCGTGCCCTCGGGCGGATGTCCGCCCCCCTCGTGGTCCTCGTGGGCCAGGACGAACTCACCGATCCAGGAGGCCAGTTGGTCCGGCCTGGTGCGGGGCACCCAATGCTTGGCCGGCAGTGTGCGCCGTACCAGCCCCGGAGCCCAGTGTTCCAGATCGTCGTAGAGCCGTTCCGACAGGAAGGCGTCGCCGGTCGGAGTGATGAGCTGGACGGGTGCGTGCGCATAGGCGTCGGTACGCGGCCTGCTCAGCCGGGCGCGGACATTGTCCCGGTAGAGCCACGCGCCGTTCGCCGCGTCCTGTGGCAGCGAGGACGTCGGATAGGACGTGTCGTGGAGCTTCTCGGCCCGTCGGAGGATCTTGGGCCACTGCCTGCCGAGAGGACCGCGCCAGGCCAGCTCGGGCAGTACGGGCGTATGCAGCACATAGACGTACCAGGACTTGGCTCCCTGGCCGAGGAGCTGACCCATCCCGCGTGGAGTGGGCCGCTTCGCGCGCCGCTTGATCCAGTGCCCCAGATGGTCCAGGGAAGGTCCTGACATCGAGGTGAACGAGGCGATCCGGCCCTCGGTCCGTGCCACGGTCACAAACTCCCAGGCCTGTACGGAACCCCAGTCATGGCCGACCAGATGGATTGGCCGGTCCGGGCTCACCGCATCGGCGACCGCCAGGAAGTCGTCCGTCAGCTTCTCCAGCGTGAAGCCACCGCGCAGCGGCGCGGGCGCCGTCGACCTGCCGTGTCCCCGTACGTCGTACAGCACCACATGGAAGCGCTCCGCGAGCCGCTCCGCGACCTCGGACCAGACCTCCTTGCTGTCGGGATAGCCATGCACGAGCAGTACGGTCGGCCGGGCCGGATCGCCCAGCTCGGCGACGCACAGTTCGACGCCGCCCGTGCGCACCCGGCGCTCCCGCGCCTCCTTCAGCCCCGTCCCCGTACTCATACGGCCTCCGCCCAGCGCCGCACATGCGGCAGATCGTCATCCAGCCAGAACGCGCTCTGCTCCGGATCCCGGGAGTCGGTGACCACCAGGATCTCCTCGAACTTCGCGCCCGTACCCCGGAATCCGAGGTGTGGTTCCACCGCCCACAGGCCCGGCGTGGGCGGGTGGTCGGAGAATCTGTACGGGCTCCACAGCGGCGACCAGCCGTCCCGGTGACCACGGAGCGCGTCGCTTGCGAGCCCCTTGAGCGACTGGGTGCCGAACCCGAAGACATGCGGCGACCAGCGGCGCTCCTTCACCCGGTCGACCTTGTGGGCGATGACTCCGAAGGGATACGCCCGATGCCGGTTGGCATAGCCCTGCCGGATCATCAGCCGGTCCACGTCCTCATAGATCTCGCGCAGTGTGCGCCGCTCGCGCACCTCCCGCAGAATGAGCTCGCGGTGCGTCCGCAGATCGGCGAGCAGCCTGTCGTGCAGCGGATTGGGACCCAGACAGCTCGAATAGCCGACATCGGCGGTGAAGCCTCGATGGATGGGCGCGAGATCCAGGATGTACGGCATCCCTTCTTCCAGCCGTCGGCCGGTGGGAAAGAACTGGAGCGGTATCCGGAAGCCGGTGAACGCCGTACGGTCCCCGAACCACGCGAAGGGCAGATGGAACCAGTCGCGCACCCCACGGGCACGCAGCCACTCGCGCTGCATCCGCGCCGCCCCGCGCTCCGTCACCCCCGGCCTGAGCCGCGCGGAGACGGCCTCCGCGCACTCGTACGCCAGACGCTGGACCTCCCTGAATCCCCGTAGCTCCGCGGTCCGTTGATCCGTCACTGCATCGCCTCCCACCCGCTCCACGTGCGGTACGTGTTCGTGATGTGACGCTGAAGAATGTCGCACTGATGAATGTGACAATGGTCGGCGGCGGCGTCAAGCGTCGGCTCATACCTGTGGATAACCGGTGCGGACCGGTGCGCACCGCTGTGGATCGTCGCGAACCGACGCGGTCCGGCGCGAAACGACGCGGATCTATACGGATCCACGCGGATCGGCGGGGACAACCGGCCGATCGGCCCGCAGCACTTACGTTCCCCTTACGGGTCCCTACATCTGGAGACGGACACCGATACAGCCGCCAGGTCTGACGCCCTCTGTCGCCTTCAGCACTACGGTCGGACCCGTGACTGTGATCGCAACAGAAGGCCTGAGTAAGCGGTTCCCCCGGGTAACCGCGCTTGACCGGCTCTCTTTGGACATCGGACCCGGTGTGACCGGTCTGGTGGGCGCCAACGGGGCCGGCAAGTCCACCATGATCAAGATCCTGCTGGGTCTTTCCCCCGCCACGGAAGGCCGGGCCACGGTGCTCGGGCTCGATGTCGCCACCAGCGGCAGCGCCATCCGGGAGCGCGTCGGATATATGCCCGAGCACGACTGCCTGCCGCCGGACGTCTCGGCCACCGAGTTCGTCGTCCATATGGCGCGGATGTCCGGACTCCCACCGACCGCGGCCCGCGAGCGCACCGCGGACACCCTGCGCCATGTCGGCCTCTACGAGGAGCGGTACCGTCCCATCGGCGGCTACTCGACCGGTATGAAGCAGCGCGTCAAGCTCGCGCAGGCGCTGGTCCACGACCCCCAGCTGGTCCTTCTGGACGAGCCGACCAACGGCCTCGATCCGGTCGGCCGCGACGAGATGCTCGGTCTGATCCGCCGTGTCCACACGGACTTCGGCATCTCCGTCCTGGTCACCTCGCACCTGCTGGGCGAGCTCGAACGCACCTGTGACCATGTCGTCGTCATCGACGGCGGCACGCTGCTGCGCTCCAGCTCCACCAGTGACTTCACCCAGATCACCACGACTCTCGCGGTCGAGGTCACGGACACGGACGCGCACCCCGACGGCACGCAGACGCTGCGCGACGCCCTGACCACAGCCGGGCTGACCCTCCACGCGGGCATGGAGGAAGGACTCCCCGGCGCGGGCCACATCCTGCTGATCGAGGCCAAGGGCGAGGAGACGTACGACGTCGTCCGCGACACGGTCGCCGAGCTCGGTCTGGGGCTCGTACGGATGGAACAGCGGCGCCATCACATAGCGGAGGTCTTCCGCCCGCAGCAGAACACGCAGGCGCCGGCCGACCACGCGGCGGACCACACACTGGTGAAGGGAGGCGCCCACGATGAGCACTGAGACCGAGAACGGTACGACGGCCGGAGCCGAGGCCGGGACGACCCGGATCCACAACATCGGATACCGCAACTACGAAGGACCGCGCCTCGGCCGCGCCTACGCGCGCCGCTCCCTCTACTCGCAGTCCCTGCGCGGCGCGTACGGACTCGGCCGCTCGGCCAAGTCCAAGGTCCTGCCGATGATCCTCTTCGCGGTGATGTGCCTGCCTGCGGCCATCATCGTCGCGGTCGCCATAGCGACCAATCTCAAGACCCTGCCCCTTGACTACACCCGCTACGCGATCTTCACCCAGGCCGTCATCGGTCTCTATCTGGCCTCCCAGGCGCCGCAGTCCGTCTCCCGGGATCTGCGCTTCAAGACCGTGCCGCTCTACTTCTCCCGTCCGATCGAGCGCGTCGACTACGTGCTCGCGAAGTACGGAGCGATGGCCTCCGCCCTCTTCGTACTGACCGGCGCGCCGCTCGTCATTCTCTACGCCGGCTCGCTGCTGGCCAAGATGGACTTCGCGGACCAGACCAAGGGATTCGGTCAGGGGCTGGTTTCGGTGGCGCTGCTCTCCCTGCTCTTCGGCGGACTCGGCCTGGTGCTGGCCGCCCTCACACCGCGCCGCGGCTTCGGCGTCGCCGCCGTGATAGCCACCCTGACCATCTCGTACGGCGCGGTGTCCACCCTCCAGGCGATCGCCTGGAGTTCGGACGCGATCGGCGCCGTCAAGTGGCTCGGCCTCTTCTCGCCGGTCACGCTCATCGACGGCGTACAGACCGCCTTCCTGGGCGCCACCTCCGCCTTCCCGGGCGAGGCGGGCCCCTCGGCCGGCGTGGGCGTGGTCTATCTGCTGGTCGTCCTCGCGCTCGTGCTCGGCTCGTACGCCGTTCTCATGCGCCGTTACCGGAAGGTCGGGCTGTGACCACCATCAATATCGAGCACGCTTCGCGCTGGTTCGGCAATGTGGTGGCCGTCAATGACGTCACCATGACGATCGGCCCCGGTGTCACCGGGCTGCTCGGCCCCAACGGCGCCGGCAAGTCCACTCTCATCAATATGATGGCGGGCTTCCTCGCGCCCTCCACGGGCACCGTCACCCTCGACGGGCAGCCGATCTGGCGCAACGAGTCCGTCTACCGGCAGATCGGTATCGTGCCGGAGCGGGAGGCGATGTACGACTTCCTCACCGGTCTCGACTTCGTCGTGGCCAACGCCGAACTGCACGGCCTGGGTGCGAAGGAGGCCCGCGCGGCGCTCGCCACGGTCGAGATGGAGTACGCGCAGGACCGCCGGATCGCGACGTACAGCAAGGGCATGCGCCAGCGGGTGAAGATGGCGTCCGCGCTGGTCCACGACCCGTCCGTACTGCTGCTGGACGAGCCGTTCAACGGAATGGACCCGCGTCAGCGGATGCAGCTCATGGAACTGCTGCGGCGTATGGGCGCCACGGGCCGCACCGTTCTCTTCTCCTCCCATATCTTGGAGGAGGTCGAGCAGCTCGCCTCGCACATCGAGGTGATCGTGGCCGGGCGCCATGCAGCTTCCGGGGACTTCCGCAAGATCCGCAGGCTCATGACCGACCGGCCGCACCGCTATCTCGTGCGGTCCAGTGACGACCGCGCGCTCGCCGCCGCACTGATCGCCGATCCGTCGACGGCCGGTATCGAGGTGGACCTCGCCGAAGGCGCACTGCGCATTCAGGCGGTCGACTTCGGCCGGTTCACCGAACTGCTGCCAAGAGTCGCCCGTGAGCACTCCATCAGGCTGCTCACGGTCTCGCCCTCGGACGAGTCCCTCGAGTCGGTCTTCTCCTATCTCGTAGCGGCCTGAGCGGCCTGAAAGGAGCTGTGACGTCATGTACAACCCCACAGTCGCCCGGCTCACCTACCGGGCCCTGCTCGGCAGGCGCCGGGCCGCGATCCTCTTCCTGCTGCCCGCGCTGCTGATCGTGATCGCGGCGGCGGTCCGCGCGCTCAACGGCGCGGACGACCAGGTCGCGGTTGATGTGCTGGGCGGTTTCGCGCTCGCCACGATGGTGCCGCTGATCGGTGTCATCGCGGGTACGGGCTCGATCGGACCCGAGATCGACGACGGATCGATCGTCTATCTGCTCTCCAAGCCGGTGAAGCGTTCGTCGATCATATTCACCAAACTGATCGTGGCGATCGCCGTGACCATGGCGTTCTCCGCGATTCCCACCTTCATCGCCGGATACATACTCAACGGCAACGGCCAGCAGATCGCGGTCGCGTACACGGTCGCGGCGCTCGTCGCCTCGATCGCGTACAGCGCGCTCTTCCTGCTGCTGGGTACGGTCAGCCGCCACGCGGTGGTCATCGGGCTGGTCTACGCGCTGGTCTGGGAGACGCTCTTCGGCAGCCTGGTGGCGGGCGCGCGGACGCTCAGCGTTCAGCAGTGGGCGCTGGCGCTCGCCCAGAGGATCGGCGGCGAGGGCACGATCACCTCGGACGTCGGCCTGCCTCTGGCGGTGGGCCTGTTGGCAGGAGTCTCGGTGGTGGCGACCTGGTACGCGGGCCAGAAGCTCAGGACGCTGAAGCTCGCGGGCGAGGAGTAGGCGAGTCGCGCTGTCAGCGGCAGCCCTGTCCGGCGGGCCTTTGCCCGGCGGTCATGGGCTGCCGCTGTTTGCTGCGGCTGTCGCTGCCTTGGCCACGTAGCCCTGGCCGCGTAACTGTACGTTTATCGGCTCGTTGTTCAAGACGCGTGGAGGTAAGTGGAGTTCGTGACGTCGAGCGTTCGTGAAGTCGGGGATTGCCGGTGCCGGATGGAAAGCCGCACCGGTCATTGAGTGAGTAGCCACCGTGAGCCGACCTCCGCCCCTGACGCCCGGGGAGAGGGCCTCCATTGTCGGTTCACAAGTGGAAGGCATGAACATGCCACCAGAAGGTGCCCTGCTTGAGTCGCGTACTCTGCGCGTCGAGCACATGGGGCGCGTAGACGCCCTCGACAAGATCAAGTCTTTGGTCATGCTTCCGGACGGAGTTCACGTTCGCACAGAGGACGTGGCTCGGTACTTCGAAGTATCCACAGACGTCGTCAGGCAGATGACCGCGCGGCATCGAGCGGAGCTGACCGAAAACGGGATGCGCGTGCTACGAGGCGCTGACCTGCGACGATTTCATAGTGACATGGTGTCACTATGGGGCGCCGAAGCCGGGAAAAGTTATCCACAGGCGGCTACCCAGCTCACTCTCTACACCCGCCGCGCCGTGCTCAATATCGCGATGCTTCTTCGCGACAGCGACATCGCGCGGTGCATTCGTACGTACCTTCTCGACGCCGAGGATGATCTGCGCAAGGGGTACGCGAGTCTCGACCGGCGGGTGACCGATGTCGAGTCGTGCCTCGGTGGGGTCGGTGTCGCGCTTCAGGAGCTGGGGCCGGTGCTGAACCGGATGTCGTACCGGCTCGACAGTCTCGACCGGCGGCTCGATGCCACCAATCAGGTGGTGGGAGCCATCAGCAACCGGCTGTGCGAGATGTCCGCGGACATCAACCGGGTGGACGCCCGTGTGGACGATGTCGTCCACCAGTTGAGGGATCTGCGCCGGAGCCGTAACCGCCGCTGATCTGTCGTTGATCAACCGCTGATCCATTGCTGTGTTCCGCGTCCGTCCGTCGTACTTCCGCGGGCGGACGTGGGCCATGTCGCCAATATTCGGTGGCGGCGCGTCGTCGCCCGGGGCACAGTAGTTATGTCGGAAGTTCGGGCAGTAGTTCTGCCGGAACACACCTCCAGGACCGGGAGCGGAACACGGCGACGACCGGGATTCCGAGTCCGTCGAGTTCCCAGCAGGGCAGCACCGCGCAGGCGCCGGAGTAGCCATCACTGCTCCGTGCTGCCGCCGGCGCGCTGCCCAGGGGCGGCCGCTTCGAGCGCGCATCCGCGCGGGCCGCCCCTCCCGGAGGATTGGCCGAGCCGTGCGGCAGCGAGCCGTACGGCAGCGACACGCACGGCGTTCGGGCCGGACAACACTTAGCCGAGCAGCAGCCTCTCCAGCACCACCGCGATGCCGTCGTCGCCGTTCGACGCCGTGATCTCGTCCGCCACGGCCTTCAGTTCCTTGTGTGCGTTCGCCATCGCCACTCCGCGCCGCGCCCATGCGAACATCGGGATGTCGTTGGGCATGTCGCCGAACGCGATCGTGTCCGCCGCCGTGACGCCGAGGCGCCGCGCTGCCAGCGAGAGTCCGGTGGCCTTGTTCAGACCCAGCGGCAGGATCTCCACCACTCCGGCTCCCGCCATCACCACATCCACCAGACCGCCGACGGTCTCCCGCGCGACCCGCGCCAACGCGTCGTCGTCCAGCTCCGGATGCTGGATGTACACCTTGTTGAGCGGTGCCGCCCACACCTCCGCCGGGTCGTCGATGAAGACCGCGGGAAGCTCGCCGTCCAGCACCCGGTAACCGGGGCCGATCAGGACCTCGCCGTCGAGACCGTCCCGGCTCGCGGCCAGCGCCAGCGGGCCGGTCTCCGCCTCGATCTTGGCCAGCGTCAGCCCGGCCAACTGCCGGTCCAGCGTCACCGACGTCAGCAGCCGGTGTTCACCGGCGTGGTAGAGCTGCGCTCCCTGGCCGCACACCGCGAGACCCTCGTATCCCAGGTCGTCCAGGATGTGCCGCGTCCAGGGCACGCCACGCCCGGTGACGATGATGTGCGCGGCGCCCGCCGCCGTGACCGTAGCGAGCGCCTCACGGGTGCGTACGGAGACAGTGTCGTCGTCACGCAGCAGCGTGCCGTCGAGGTCGGTCGCGACCAGCTTGTACGGGAACGACGCCACGGACGAGCGCGACAGCGGAAGCGGCGCCGACGACGACGCGGAGTCGGGGCCGGTGCTCACTTGGCGATCGGCTCCAGCACCTCACGGCCGCCGAGATACGGACGGAGCACCTCGGGCACCCACACCGAACCATCGGCCTGCTGGTGGTTCTCCAGGAGCGCCACGATTGTGCGCGGTACGGCGCAGAGCGTGCCGTTCAGCGTCGCCAGCGGCTTGATCTGCTTGCCGTCCCGCATCCGGACGGAGAGCCGGCGCGCCTGGAAACCGTCGCAGTTCGACGCGGAGGTCAGCTCGCGGTACTTGCCCTGCGTCGGGATCCACGCCTCGCAGTCGAACTTGCGCGAGGCCGACGCGCCCAGATCACCGGTCGCCACATCGATCACCTGGAAGGGCAGCCCCAGGGCGGTCAGCCACTGCTTCTCCCACTCCAGCAGCCGCCGGTGCTCGGACTGCGCGTCCGCCGGGTCGATGTACGAGAACATCTCGACCTTGTCGAACTGGTGGACCCGGAAAATGCCCCGGGTGTCCTTGCCGTACGTACCGGCCTCGCGGCGGAAGCACGGCGAGAAGCCCGCGTACCGCAGGGGCAGCTTGTCGGCCTCGATGATCTCGTCCATGTGGTAGGCCGCGAGCGGTACCTCCGACGTACCGACCAGGTAGTAGTCGTCCTTCTCCAGGTGGTACACGTTCTCCGCGGCCTGGCCCAGGAAGCCCGTGCCCTCCATGGCGCGCGGGCGGACCAGCGCCGGCGTCAGCATGGGGATGAAACCGGCCTCCGTGGCCTGTGCGATCGCCGCGTTGACGAGGGCCAACTCCAGCAGCGCGCCGACGCCCGTCAGATAGTAGAACCGCGAGCCGGAGACCTTGGCGCCGCGCTCGACGTCGATGGCGCCCAGCGCCTCGCCCAGCTCCAGATGGTCCTTGGGCTCGAATCCTTCCGCCGCGAAGTCCCGGATCGTGCCGTGCGTCTCCAGCACGACGAAATCCTCCTCGCCGCCCACCGGGACATCGGGGTGGACGATATTGCCGAGCTGGAGAAGCAGGCGCCTGGCCTCCTCGTCCGCCTCGTGCTGCTCGGCGTCGGCCGTCCTGACGTCGGCCTTGAGCTGCTCCGCCTTCTTGAGCAGCTCGGCCTTCTCCTCGGCGGACGCCTTGGGGATCAGCTTGCCGAGGGATTTCTGCTCGGAGCGCAGCTCGTCGAAGCGGACGCCGGACGACCTGCGCCGCTCGTCGGCGGAGAGCAGGGCGTCGACAAGGCCGACGTCCTCTCCACGGGCGCGCTGGGAGGCGCGAACACGGTCGGGGTCCTCACGGAGCAGGCGAAGGTCAATCACCCCACCAGGCTACCGGTGCGCGCCGACACCGCCCCACCCGATATCAACAGGCGCGTCCCTTTGTCTGAATTGCCGCAATTGAGAAATCTGTCAGGAAATCCCGCGCCGGTCGTCTGCCGTTCGTCAATAAAGAGGGTTCAATTCGCCGGAACGAAGCACTCGACGGTTGTCCACTTGACTCACTTCCCTTGCGGGGAAGGCGACTTGAGCTCCGGGTGCCGAGTGTTGTCCACAGCGATACACAGGGTCATGCAAGTTATCCACAGGCTGTGCGAGTGATCTGTGGATTGCGGAAATGAGCGTTCTGTGGGCCGGGCGCGGGCCGAAGAAATTCCCTCGTAAACCGGCTTCACACACTCATTCGGGTGGGAATTGCCCGCTCCGACGAGTTGATCGCTGGACTTCGGCTGACGCGGGCCAGGGAGAGCCCTGTGGATGGACATCGGCGACCGGAGCGATTTGTCGACCCATGCAGCTGTGGTTGTCGACTTGTCCCCAGGTCGAGAAGCATGCCTGTGGATAACTCTGGGCTGTGTCCACAGGGTCTACAGGCGCGGCAACCTCGAAGCGCCCGAGCCGTCAGGCGCGGCCGTCCTGGCTGCGTGCCAGCCACTCCGCCGCCTCGATGAACTCGGTGTCCGAGGTCCCAGGCCGCAGTGTCGACACATCGGCCGCCGACACACCCGCCCGCGGGTACGAGCCGAGGAAGCGCACCTTGGGACAGATCCGCTTCAGCCCCATCAGCGCCTCGCCCACCCGCCGGTCCGAGATATGGCCCTCGGCGTCCACGGCGAAGCAGTAATTACCGATGCCCGCGCCGGTCGGCCGCGACTGGATCAGCATCAGGTTGACACCACGTACGGCGAATTCCTGAAGCAGTTCGAGCAGCGCGCCCGGATGGTCGTCGCCCATCCAGATGACCACCGAGGTCTTGTCCGCGCCGGTCGGCGCCGAAGGACGCGCGGGCCGGCCCACCAGGACGAAGCGCGTCTCCGCGTTCTCCGCGTCATGGATCTCGGTGACCAGCGGTTCCAGACCGTACGTGGACGCCGCGAACTCGCCCGCGAAGGCCGCGTCGAACCGGCCCTCCTGCACCAGCCGCGCGCCGTCCGCGTTCGACGCTGCCGACTCCCACACCGCGTCCGGGAGCTGGCTCCGCAGCCAGTTGCGTACCTGCGGCTGGGCGACCGGATGACCGGTCACCGTCTTCACGTCGGAGAGTTTCGTCCCGGGCCGTACGAGCAGGGCGAACGTGATCGGCAGCAGCACCTCGCGGTAGATCATCAGCGGCGCGCCGGAAGCCAGCTCGTCGAGCGTGGCGGTGACACCGCCCTCCACCGAGTTCTCGATCGGTACGAGTGCCGCCGCGGCGTCGCCGTTCCGTACGGCGTCGAGAGCCGTCGGTACGGACACCATGGGGACGAGTTCGCGGGTGGCGGCTTCCGGGAGCGTACGGAGGGCGGCCTCCGTGAAGGTGCCCTCGGGGCCCAGATACGTGTAGCGCGTGGCCGACATACGGTCACCCTAATGGCCCGGCGCGACTCACGACTCCGGAGCGCGCGCCGGGGGCCGGGGACTGCTGCCGGGGCCGGGCAGGGACCTGGGCTTGGAGCCCTGCGGAGCGCCGCGTCCGGAGCACCAGGGCCCCGGCCTGGCGCTCCGGATCCCACCGCCCGCTCAGGACTCCAGCAGCCGCTGGCCCACATACTCTCCCCGCCGTGCGCCACCGGGCACCGCGAACAGTCCGCTCGCCTCGTGGCGGATGAACGCCGACAACGCGTCTCCACGGTCGAGCTTGCGCTGCACGGGTACGAATCCCTTGAGCGGATCGGCCTGCCAGCAGACGAAGAGCAGCCCCGCGTCAGGGGTCCCGTCCGCCCCGATCCCGTCGTGGAAGGAGAAAGGACGGCGCAGCATCGCGGCCCCGCCGTTCGCTTCCGGCGTCGAGATCCTGGCGTGCGCGTTGGCGGGTATGACGGGCTTGCCGTCGGCTCCCAGCCGGTCGAGGTCCGGCTCCGTCGTCTCCGTGCCGCCTGTGAGCGGAGCGCCGTCGGCCTTGCGGCGGCCGATGACCTGCTCCTGTTTGCCGAGCGGGAGCTTCTCCCAGTCGTCGAGGAGCATACGGATGCGCCGTACGACGGCGTAGGAGCCGCCCGCCATCCAGTCCGGGATGCCGGCCGCCGGGGCCGCCGGGACGAAGATCCGCCGTTCGAAGTCCGGCTCGGACGGCTTGGGGTTGCCCGTGCCGTCGATCTGGCCCATCAGATTGCGGCTGGTCATCGGCTGCGGCGTCGCGCCGGGCGAACGGTTGAAACCGTTCATCTGCCAGCGCACCCGCGCCGCCGCGCCCGCGTCCTTCTGGAGCGTACGCAGGGCATGGAAGGCGACCAGGGCGTCGTCGGAACCGATCTGGATCCACAGATCGCCGTTGCTCCGCCGGGCGTCGAGCCGGTCGGAGGAGAAGGCGGGCAGCGGGTCCAGAGCGCTGGGACGCTGGTCGGCCAGGTCCGTACGGCCGAAGAAGGTACGGCCGAAACCGAAGGTCACGGTGAGCGAGGAAGGCCCGGCGTCCAGGGCGATACCGGTGTCGCCGTCGGCGTCCGGGCCTCCGGCGACTTCGCCGGCCATCATCGCGCGCGCCGACTCCGACCAGCGGCGCAGCAGCGCGGCGGCCTCCTTCCGCCCGGCACCCGGGGCCAGATCGAAGGCGACGAGATGGCCGCGGGCATGCATCGGGGTGGTGATACCGGGCTGGTGCACGCCGTGGAAGGGGACCGACACCGCGCCGAGCGTGGTCAGCGCCGTCGCCGGCTCGGGACGGCTCGCCGCGTACGCGCCGG
>NZ_FMDK01000108.1 GCF_900091995.1 Streptomyces sp. MnatMP-M17 | reverse complement strand
CAGCTCCCGCATGAGCTGCTTGCGCCGCATCAGCCGCCAGCCGGTCCAGTGGGTGCCCTGCCCGTCGAGCGTGGTGCAGCCGAGCCGGGCCAGCAGGGCGGTGGTGTCGGGCCGCAGTATGGCCGTACGGGCAGGACGCTGTTCGTCCGTACCCGATCCCTCGTCGAGGACGACGGCCGGGACTCCCTGCGCGGCGAGGGCCAGGGAGAGCGCGAGTCCGACGGGGCCCGCGCCGGCGACGATCACCGGGTCCACGGCGCGACCCCTCCGGCCCGTGCGGTCTTGCGGTCAAGGGCGGTAGGAGCCCGGTACGTGATCACAGAACGTATGCAACCTACTGGGGGTGCTTGCGTCAAGCGACGGCCTGAGCGGCGCGTACACCCCCTGCCCCGTCCGCCTCAGGCGCCCCCGCCGTCCGGGGCACGGCCCGGAGCGCTGGCCTGTTGCACATCATCGGCGCTCAGCACGGCGCCCGTGCTCTTCTTGCCCTGGCGCAGCCGCTGCTCCAGCCATCCGGCGAAGGTCGTGAGCAGGAAGTTCAGCGCGATGTAGATCAGCGCGATGACGGTGAACGTGGCGATGGTGTTGGCACCGTAGTTGGCGGTGATGGTGCGGCCCTGCGAGAGCAGTTCGGAAAAACCGAGGATCGCGCCGCCCAGCGCGGTGTCCTTGACGATCACCACAAGCTGGCTGACCAGGGCCGGGAGCATCGCCGTGACCGCCTGCGGCAGCAGGACGTACGACATGGTCTGGCCTTTGCGCATGCCTATGGCGTTCGCCGCGTCCGTCTGGCCTCTCGGCAGCGAGAGGATGCCGGCCCGTACGATCTCGGCCATTACCGAGGCGTTGTAGAGCACCAGGCCGGTGACCACGGCGTACAGGGGGCGCAGATCCGACGAGACATCGGTGAACTGCGTATAGAGCTGAGCGGCGAACACCATCATCAGCAGTACTGGAATGGCCCGGAAGAATTCGACGACGACTCCGACCGGGGTCCGGATCCAGGCGTGGTCGGAGAGCCGGCCGATACCGAGCAGCGCGCCGAGCGGCAGCGCGATCAGGATGGCCAGCGCCGCGGCCCTCAGGGTCTCGCCGAGCCCCGGCAGCAGATAGGTCGTCCAGACCTTGGAGTCCGTGACGAACGGGCTCCACTTCTCAGCCGCGAGCTGCTGCTTCTCGGCCATCACGGCCAGCGCCCACCAGGCGGCGAGCGCGAGGACCGCCAGGAACACGATTGTGTAGATGATGTTGCGCCGCTTGGCGCGCACCCCGGGGGTGTCGTACAGAACGGACGTGGCACTCATCGCTTCACCGCCACTCGCTTGCTGACCCAGCCCAGGATCAGACCGGTCGGGAGGGTGAGAACGATGAATCCGAACGCGAACACCGCGAATACCGCGAAGAGCGCGCTGGTCTCGTTCTCCAGCATTGTCTTCATCAGCGCCGAGGCCTCCGCGACACTGATCGCCGAGGCCACCGTGGTGTTCTTGGTCAGCGCGATCAGTACGTTGGCCAGCGGCGCCACCACGGAGCGGAACGCCTGTGGAAGGACTATCAGCGTCAGCACCTGGAAGAAGCTGAGCCCCAGCGCACGGGCCGCCTCGGCCTGGCCGACCGGCACGGTGTTGATACCGGAGCGCAGGGACTCGCAGACGAAGGTGCCGGTGTAGGCCACCAGTCCCAGGACAGCGAGCCGGAAGCCCATGGTTTTGAAGTCCTGGCCGCCGAGCGTGATCCCGAGGGTCAGGCCGAGCCCCAGTGAACAGGCCACGAGGACCAGGGTCAGGGGCGTGTTGCGGACCAGATTGACGTACGCGGTACCGAAGGCACGCATCAGCGGCACAGGACTGACGCGCATCCCGGCCAGCAGCGTTCCCCATATGAGAGAACCAACTGCGGAGTAGAGGGTGAGCTGCACCGTCACCCAGAAGGCGCCGAGCAGGTCATACTGCCCGGAATCAAGAAAGTCGAACACGATGCTCCGCGCTCTCCCCTGGTCGGCTGGTCGGTACGCGCCGCCGGGCGGGCCGGCGGCGCGTCACTCCTGGCTGGCCCGGCAGGGCCTGTCCAGCCCTGCCGGGCCGTGTCCTAGCTGCCCTCGGTGATCGCCGGGGCAGGCTCGTTCTTGTAACCGGACGGGCCGAAGTTGGCGGTCACGGCCTTCTGCCAGGAGCCGTCCGACTCCATCTTCTTGAGGGCTGCGTTGATCTTGGTCTGCAGCTCGGTGTCGCCCTTCTTGAGACCGATGCCGTAGTTCTCGTCGCTGAGCTTGAGGCCCGCGAGCTTGAACTTGCCCTGGTGCTCCTGCTGGGAGGCGTACCCGGCGAGGATCGAGTCGTCCGTGGTCAGCGCGTCAACGGCCTTGTTCTCCAGGCCTGTCAGGCACTCGGAGTAGCCGCCGAACTCCTGGAGGTCGGCCTTGGGGGCGAGTTCCTCCTTGACGTTCTGTGCCGAGGTGGAACCCGTCACGGAGCAGAGCTTCTTGGAGTTGAGGTCCGCGGCCTTGGTGATGGAGCTGTCGTCCGAGCGGACCAGCAGGTCCTGGTGGGCGAGGAAGTACGGACCTGCGAAGTCGACCTTCTGCTTGCGCTCGTCGTTGATCGAGTAGCTCGCGACGACGAACTTCACGTCTCCGTTGGAGATCAGGTTCTCGCGCTCGGCGCTGGGCGACTCCTTCCAGACGATGTCCTTGGCGTCGTAACCCAGTTCCTTGGCGACATAGGTGGCAACATCGACATCGAAGCCCGCGTAGGTGCCGTCCGGCTTCTTCAGGCCGAGGCCGGGCTGGTCGAACTTGATACCGATGGTGATCTTCCCGCCACCGCTGTCGCCGCCGGCGTCGTCGCTGCTGTCGCCGCCGCACGCGGTGGCGGTCAGGGAGAGGACGAGAGCCGCAGCGGCGGCCGCGCTTGCCTTGTGAAGCTTCATGCGTGAACTTCCCTCGGGTGAGACGTGGACGAACAGGTTCTGCCGAACTCGGTGCCGTGAAGAAGAGCCGTGTTCAGTGAAGTGAAGAGCCGTGTTCCGTGATGAACGGTCAGTGATGCAGGATCTTCGAGAGGAAGTCCTTGGCGCGGTCGCTTCGCGGATTGCTGAAGAACGCGTCGGGCGTGGCCTCTTCGACGATGCGGCCGTCCGCCATGAAGACGACCCGGTTCGCCGCGGAGCGCGCGAAGCCCATCTCATGGGTGACGACGACCATCGTCATACCGTCACGCGCGAGTTGCTGCATGACTTCGAGGACTTCATTGATCATCTCGGGGTCGAGCGCGGAGGTGGGCTCGTCGAAGAGCATGACCTTCGGGCCCATCGCCAGCGCCCGCGCGATCGCGACACGCTGCTGCTGACCGCCCGAGAGCTGCGCCGGGTACTTGTCGGCCTGCGAACCGACGCCCACCCGGTCGAGCAGTGAACGCGCCTTCTGCTCCGCGTCCTTCTTGTCCGCCTTGCGGACCTTGATCTGGCCCAGTGTGACGTTCTCCAGCACCGTCTTGTGTGCGAAGAGGTTGAACGACTGGAAGACCATGCCGACATCGGCGCGCAGCCGGGCCAGTTCACGGCCCTCCTGCGGCAGCGGCTTGCCGTCGATCGAGATCTCGCCCGAATCGATGGTCTCCAGGCGGTTGATGGTGCGGCACAGTGTGGACTTGCCGGACCCGGAGGGCCCGATGACGACCACGACCTCGCCACGGGCGATGGTCAGATCGATGTCCTGGAGCACATGCAGCGCGCCGAAGTGCTTGTTCACGTTGCTCAGTACGACCAGATCGCCCGTCGCAGGCACGGCGTCCTCGGCGCCCTTGGTCACTGACACTCCGCTCATCGGCTTCTTGCTCCGTCCTCCTCGGTTGGGAGGACCTTAGTCACGCCCTGCGACCAGCGTCATCAGATCTGAGCTGGAATTGAGCATAACGATCCGGCCGCAACCGGACACACCGTGTGAAGACGGCACTGCGGGGAGTACCGGGTGGGTAACGGAAACCTTGGCGTAACGGGAAGACTCTTGACTGGCACGACACCATCGGAGTGGATGCCCAGATACGTTGTGCGACCACCACCTCGAAGGGGGCCCGTGAGACTGCTGCTCGTAGAGGACGACGATCATGTCGCCGCGGCCTTGGCGGCCGTTCTCGCCAAGCACGGATTCCAGGTCGTGCACGCCAGGAGCGGCGAGGAGGCGCTCCAGGCTCTGCTGCCCGCCGCCAACGCGGGCAAGGAGCCGTTCGCGGTCGTGCTGCTCGACCTCGGCCTGCCCGACCAGGACGGCTACCAGGTCTGCGGAAAGATACGGAGAATCACCTCGACACCGGTGATCATGGTGACCGCGCGGGCCGATGTACGGTCGCGGATCCATGGCCTCAACCTCGGTGCCGACGACTATGTGGTCAAACCGTACGACACCGGTGAACTGCTCGCGCGGATCCATGCCGTGAGCCGGCGCCGTGCGAACGAGGAGGAGCCGGGACCGGCCGCCGAGACCGCCCAGCGGCTCGGCCGCCTCACCCTGGAGCTGCCCACGCGGCGGGTCAGTGTCGACGGCGAGCCGGTCCAGCTCACCCGCAAGGAGTTCGATCTGCTGGCTCTGCTGGCCCAGCGGCCCGGCGTCGTCTTCGGCCGTGAGCAGATCATCAGCGAGGTGTGGCGGACCAGTTGGGAAGGGACGGGCCGTACGCTCGAAGTCCATGTGGCGTCCCTGCGCGGCAAGCTCGGGATGCCCGCGCTGATCGAGACCGTCCGGGGCGTGGGCTACCGGCTGGTCGTCCCGGCTCCGCGTCAGGGACCGTAACGTACCGTGAGTTCCCGACTTCTGCCGCTGCTCATCGTGCTCATGGCGGGCGTGCTCCTCGCCCTCGGCTTCCCGCTCGCCGTGAGTGTGGCCGGCGCGCAACAGCAGCGCGTCGTCGTCGACCGGATCGACGACACCGCGCGGGTCGCGGCGCTCGCCCAGCTCGTCGCCGAGGACAGGCCTGGGACCGTCGAGCGGCGTGCTCTGCTGGCGGAGGAACTCACCCGCTACCACGAGGTGTACGGGATCAAGGTCGGCGTCTTCTACCGCGATGACGAGGCCATGGCGCGCGCCCCGCGGAACTGGACGGTGCCCGCGGAGGGCGAGGGCCGCCAGTCCTTCCAGGAGGCCCTGCTGGGCCGCCGCAGCGACGATCCCGAGCAGGTCTGGCCCTGGCAGAACCGCCGGCTCATCGTCGACTCGCCGGTGGTACGGGACGGTGATGTCGTCGCGGTCGTGGTGACCGACTCGCCGACCGGACAGATGCGTTCACGCATCCTCAAGGGCTGGCTGGTGATTGCCGCGGGTGAGGTGGCGGCCATGCTGCTCGCCGTGGGAGCCGCAATCCGGCTGACGGGCTGGGTGCTCAGACCGGTACGGGTACTGGACGCGGTGACCCATGACATCGCCACCGGCCGGATGAACTCCCGGGTGGCGGCGGCCGGAGGGCCGCCGGAACTGCGGCGGCTGGCCAGCTCGTTCAACGAGATGGCCGACAACGTCGAGGATGTGCTGGAGCAGCAGCGCGCCTTTGTGGCCGACGCCTCGCACCAGTTGCGCAATCCGCTCGCCGCTCTGCTGCTCCGTATCGAACTGCTCGCTCTCGAACTGCCCGACGGGAACGAGGAGATCGCCTCCGTCCGTACGGAGGGCAAGCGTCTCGCCCAGGTCCTCGACGATCTGCTGGACCTGGCCCTGGCCGAGCACGCTCCCGCCGATCTGAGGCTCACCGACATAGGTGAACTCGCGGCGGAACGGGTCGCGGCCTGGCGGGCGCTCGCCGAGGAGAAGGGCGTCCGGCTGACCGAGCACCGGGCGGCGGTCACCGCCTGGACCGATCCGATCGCGCTCTCCAGCGCGCTGGACGCCGTCATCGACAATGCGCTGAAGTTCACTCCGGCGGGTGAAGAGGTCACGGTGACGGTCGCCCGTAACGGTGAAACATCCATGATCGCCATCAACGACGGCGGCCCAGGGCTCACGGACGACGAGATGGCCCGGATCGGCGACCGGTTCTGGCGCAGCAACCGCCATCAGAACATCAAGGGATCGGGGCTGGGTCTGTCCATCTCGCGGGCGCTGCTGGCGGCGGGCGGCGGCTCGATCAGCTACGCGCACGGCGAGCCGCGCGGGCTACGGGTGACACTGACCGTTCCGAGAGCGTCCCCGGCGTCGTGAA
Organism: Streptomyces sp. MnatMP-M17; assembly: GCF_900091995.1. Lineage (GTDB taxonomy): Bacteria > Actinomycetota > Actinomycetes > Streptomycetales > Streptomycetaceae > Streptomyces. The sequence goes on along the minus strand of NZ_FMDK01000108.1, from coordinate 3,753 downwards.
TCCCAGGCGTGAATCCCCGGCGTTCGGCTGAGCTGGATTGACCTAGGGTTTCACCGAACGGTAGTAGCGCTCGGCGCCCTCGTGCAGCCGCAGAGGCGCCGTATAGATCGCCGTCCGCAGATCCACGAGCTGGGCGGAGTGCACCTGCTTGCCGATGCGGTCCCTGCTGTCGATCACGGTCCGGGTGAAGCCCTCGGTGAGACCGGCGTCCATCCGATCGGTCGTGACCAGCAGATTCGCCACCGCGACCGTCGATACGGGTATGCCTTCCTGCGCGTCGCCGTAGGCGTCGGCGGGTATCGTCGCGGAACGGTAGTAGCGGGAAGCGGCCTCGCCCGAGGCATGGAGACCGGCCACGAGGGCCGCGTCCAGCGGCACCAGCCGTATGTCATAGCGCTTCCACAGGAGCTGCACAGCGCCGGTGGGCAGCCCGCCCGACCAGAAGAAGGCGTCCAGCGCGCGGTGTTCGAGCAGGTCCGGCATGGTGTCGATGCCGGCCGAGACCGGAGTGATGTCATGCTTCGGATCGAGCTTGGCGGCTGTCATGAGCCGGTCCGCTATCAGTCGGACACCCGATCCCTCCTGTCCCACTCCCACCTTCTTGCCGCGCAGACCGGCGACGGAGTGGATCTTCGAGTCCTTGGCCACGACGAGCTGCACATAGTCGTCGTACAGCCGGGCACATCCGCGCAGCCGGTCCGCACCCGGCTTCCCGTCCTCCCGGTACTTGGCGACGGCATCGGCGGTGGCCACCGTGAAGTCGGCCTCCCCGCTCGCCACCCGCGCGAGATTCTGCTGCGAGCCCTCGCTGTTCTTGAGCTGTATCGAGACATCCGGCAGATCGCGCCCGAGGTCCTCCTTGAGCAGCGATCCGTACCGCTGGTAGACGCCGCTGGTCACTCCCGTACTGAAGATGATCGATCCGCTCGGCGCCGACGGCCCGATCGGCAGCAGCCACCACACCAGCAGCCCGAGCAGCACCACCACCGCGGCGGCGCCCTGGAGGAGCCGGCCACGCCTGCTACCACGCCCGGTACGGGACAGAACCGCGAACATGCCGCGATCCTGCCAGCTCACTCCCCGCGAAGACCAGGGCTGCTTCGCGTGGCCGCTCCCCGGGGCCCTCCCAAAGCCTCTCTCGGGGGCCTTCTCACAGTCGGCCGGACCGCCGGGAGGAATCCAGGACCGACGGCTCCCGGGCACCGCCTACCCTTGTCGCATGAGCAGCAGCGACCGGAGCCGGACAGCGGGCGACAACCGAACGTACGAGGTGCGCACCTACGGGTGTCAGATGAATGTCCACGACTCCGAGCGATTGTCGGGCCTGCTGGAGGGAGCCGGATACGTCCGGGCGCCCGAAGGGGCTGACGGGGACGCCGACGTCGTGGTCTTCAACACCTGCGCGGTACGGGAGAACGCCGACAACAAGCTGTACGGCAATCTCGGCCGGCTCGCCCCCATGAAGACCAAGCGGCCCGGTATGCAGATCGCCGTCGGCGGCTGTCTGGCACAGAAGGACCGCGACACCATCGTGAAGCGCGCGCCCTGGGTCGATGTCGTCTTCGGTACGCACAACATCGGAAAGCTGCCGGTGCTCCTGGAACGCGCGCGCGTCCAGGAGGAGGCCCAGATCGAGATCGCCGAGTCGCTGGAGGCGTTTCCCTCCACGCTGCCGACCCGCCGCGAGTCCGCCTATGCCGCATGGGTCTCCATCTCCGTGGGCTGCAACAACACCTGCACCTTCTGTATCGTCCCGGCGCTGCGCGGCAAAGAGAAGGACCGCCGTCCCGGCGACATCCTGAGCGAGATCGAGGCACTGGTCGCCGAGGGTGTCTCCGAGATCACGCTGCTGGGCCAGAACGTCAACGCGTACGGTTCCGACATCGGCGACCGCGAGGCCTTCTCCAAGCTCCTGCGGGCCTGCGGCGCCGTCGAGGGCCTGGAGCGCGTCCGCTTCACCTCACCGCATCCGCGCGACTTCACCGACGATGTCATCGCGGCGATGGCCGAGACGCCCAATGTGATGCCGCAGCTCCATATGCCGCTCCAGTCCGGCTCGGACACCGTCCTGAAGGCGATGCGCCGCTCGTACCGGCAGGACCGTTACCTCGGCATCATCGACAAGGTGCGCGCCGCCATCCCGCACGCCGCCATCTCCACCGACATCATCGTGGGCTTCCCGGGCGAGACCGAGGAGGACTTCGAGCAGACCATGCGGGTGGTGCGCGAGGCGCGCTTCGCGCAGGCCTTCACCTTCCAGTACTCGAAGCGTCCCGGGACACCGGCCGCCGAGATGGACGGACAGATCCCCAAGGAAGTCGTCCAGGAGCGCTATATGCGGCTGTCCGCCCTCCAGGAGGAAATCTCCTGGGAGGAGAACAAGAAGCAGGTGGGCAGAACGCTGGAGGTCATGGTCGCCGAGGGCGAGGGCCGCAAGGACGGCGCGACCCACCGGCTCTCGGGACGCGCTCCCGACAACCGGCTCGTCCACTTCACCGCGCCGGACGAGGCGGTGCGCCCGGGCGATGTGGTGACCGTCGAGCTCACCTATGCCGCTCCGCATCATCTCCTCGCCGAGGGACCGACGCGGAAGGTACGCCGTACCCGCGCCGGCGACGCCTGGGACCGGCGGAATACGGCCGAGGCCGCCAAGCCGGCCGGTGTACTGCTGGGGCTGCCCACGGTCGGTGTGCCCGCTCCGCTGCCGGCCGTGACGGGCGGGTGCGCCGTCGACTGACGAAGCGCCGGGGTGGGTGAGGGCGCGGACGGGCCGTGTGCAGGGCCGGCTGTGTGCCGGGCCTCGCCGTACGTCGGGCTGGGCCGTACGTGGTCACGCGCGGTCACGCCCGCGTTAGGGTTCGATCATGCTGGTCGCCGCTGCCGTCTGTCCCTGTCCGCCGCTGCTCGTGCCCGCCGTGGCCGCGGCGGCGGCACCCGAACTGGACGCGCTGCGCGCCGCGTGCACGGACGCCCTCGGCGTACTGGCCGCAGCCCGGCCCGATCTGCTGATCGTCGTCGGGCCCGCCGAGCGGGACGGCCTTGGGCCGTATCCGCAGGGCGCCGTCGGCTCCTTCCGGGGCTTCGGCGTGGATGTCGAGGTCGTACTCGGCGGTTCGGCCCCGGACGCCACGGGCACTGGCGGTACGGGCACGGGCGCGGGCGCGGAGGCACGTGCCGAGCGCCCGCTTCCGCCCTCCCTCTCGGTCGCGGCCTGGCTGCTGGACCGTGTCCGCTGGTCGGCCGCGCCGGTCTCGGGGCTCGGTGTCGGGGAACCTCTCGCCGCCGAGCGCTGTGTTCAAGCCGGAGAGGAGATCGCGGCGCGGTCCGACCGCGTGGCACTGCTGGTGATGGGCGACGCCAGTGCGTGCCGCTCGGTGAAGGCGCCGGGATATCTGGACAAGCGGGCGGCCGGATTCGACGAGGACGTGGCACGGGCCCTGGCGGCGGCCGATGTGGCGGCGTTGAAAGCGCTGGACGCGGAGTTGGCGTCCGCCCTCAAGGCGGCGGGACGTGCGCCGTGGCAGCTGCTCGCGGGCGCGGCCGAGGGAGTGGGTCTGCGCGGTGAGCTGCTGTACGACGCCGCGCCGTACGGCGTCGGATATCTCGTTGCGACCTGGTCCTAGAGCTGGTCCGAAGGGCCGAAGGGCCCGGCGGGCGGCCTACGTCACGTACGTAAGTACGTACGTGAGTACGTACTTACGTACGGGGACGGCCGCGCGGCGCTCGAAGGCGCCACGCGGCCGTCCACAGCCG
>NZ_FMDK01000081.1 GCF_900091995.1 Streptomyces sp. MnatMP-M17 | reverse complement strand
GGCGCGGTCGTGCTGCCGTTGTCCCGCCACACCCGCCGCCACCACCGGCCCGCCCTCGCCGCCCCCGCACCCAGCTTCGGACCGCCGCAGCCCGCCCCTGTGCCGGAGCCGTCCCCGGCGCAGCCCGACGACGGCGCGGACGCTTTCACTGGGCAGGTCCGCCAGCTGTGGGAGAACCGCGGCATGCCCGGCCGCACCATCGTCATCAAGGCCACCCCCCACCCCGGAATGCCGAACGACCTGTCGCTGCTGCTGCGCGCCTCCGAGGCCGGACGGCCGGTCTCCGGACTCACCGAGGAGGCCGTCGCCGCCGCGTTCGGTGTCGAGGAGACGGACGTGCGCATCGAAGCGGTGGCCCGGCAGTACGGGCGCGAGGGCGGCCCCGGCTGGAAAGAAGTCCACGTCATCCCCGACCTGAACGAGCGGCGCCGCAAGGCGCCCACCGACCACGAGTGGTGGGCCGACCGGATCGGGCAGGCAGGCGGCCCCGTCCCCGGCTCGCTGTTCGTCAAGAAGATCCGCGACAAGGCACGTGGGGTTACCCACTACATCGCCCAGGTCCCCGACGAGATGGGCGAGCCGCGTGTCAACCTGCACACGCTGGCGGCCGCGCTGAAGACCAAGTACGACGAAGGCCGCCTGTTCGTCACCGTCGACGGCAGCCAACTCCTGGTCTCCCTGTGGGACTCCAGCCCGCTCGCTCAGGTCTTTCCCGCGACAAGGCAGCTGCTGACCCCCGACGCGGACGGCCGATGGGTGACCGGCTACCTCGGCAACGGCCAGCCCGCCCGCAACCGCGTCTACACCGACCGGGGCGCCGCCCACGGCCTGTTCGTCGCCCCCTCCGGCGGCGGCAAGACCCAGCTGATGGCCCTGCACGTCGCGGCCGACGCCCTGTTCGGGGCCGTGGTGTGGCTGGCAGCGGAAGCCCCGGACGAGAAGGCAGCCATGCTGGGCCAGTACACCGACCGCTACGGCGTCGGCGCCCTCTACATGGTCCGGCTCCTGCGAGCCCTGGACGCACTGATGGAGATCCGCGGCGCCATGCCGTGGGAGGACGGCAGGGTCTACGACTGGGACCCCAACCTGCCCGGCTGCCCCTACCTGATGCTGTCCGCCTACCTCGATGAGTTCCTCTCCGCCGCCCGCCACGGCGACTACGGCGCAGAGATCATGGACCTCGCCGAGAAGGTCTCCGTCAAGGGCCGCAAGTACGGCATCGGCCTCAAGGTGGCCGGCCAGTCCATCTACGTGCAGGACGGCTTCACACAGCTGCTGTGCGAGAACCTGCGCGAAAACTGCATCCCGGTCGTGCTGAAGGTCGCCCCCAAGAAGGTCACCGCCATGTTCACGGCCCTCGGTATCTCCTCCGAGAACATCCCCGACCCGCTCCCCCGCTCTTTCTCCCCCGCAGAGCAGGGCCGGATCGAGCGGGTGATGCGCGGCGAGCCCGAGCCGCCCGCCAACTCCAACACCGGCGGCGCCGGCTGGATCGTCGAAGCCAAACAGCCCGACGTCCTGCGCACGCTGTTCGTGGACTTCAAGGCCGGCCTCGACGACTACTTCCCCGACATCACCGCCACCCTCACCGACTACGAGATCCGCGAACTCGATGCCCGGGACCTCTGGTTCGACTGGACCGAGCCGCCCCGGCCCGGCGAGTTCGGCCCCGAACCGGACGACGACGACACCGACGACGCCCCCAGGGGCGGCGGCAAGGGCCGAGGCGGCGGGAAGCCCGCAACACGCCGCGACACGGTCACCTCCCCCCGCCAGGCGCTGGAAGCCATCAAGAACCTCTCCAGCGTCTGACCCACACCCCCAACTCGCCCGCAGGGCCCGGCCGCATCCGGCCGGGCCCTGCCCACACCTGGAAGGACATACCACCCGTGGCCGTATCGATCTCCGCCGTCGTCCTGCTCGGCATCATCGTCGTCATCCTGCTCCGAGGCGGCTCCATACGCCTCTGGCCCGCCCTGGCCTGCACCGGCTTCGGCTTCTTCCTCGCCTCCACCGGCGCCGCCCCCCTCATCCGGGCCGCGATCAGCGCCGCCACCGGCTGGATCCCCAGCATCTGAAACCGCCCCGGCCGCCGGCCTCGAAGGCCGCCGCCCCCATCCCCGTGCCTTCGACGCCCCAGGGAGCCCCGATGCCCCAGGCCCACTTCTCCTCCGCCACCCGCCACCCCGTCCCGGCCAGCACTGCGCCCGCACCGCCGGCGGAACTGTCCCTCGAGGAACGCCTCGCTTTCGTCAACGCGCAGATGACCCTGCGCCTCGACGAAGCCGCCGTGGCATACGAGGTCAACGCGGCGCACATCCCCACCACACCCGTCGACCTGGCCGACGTCGTCACCGGCCCCGTCGACACCGACACCGGGCCCGCCGCGCTGCCAGCCCCGTACCCGACACCGGTCGCGGCCCTTCTGCAGCGTGCCCATCACCGGCTGCTCGCCAGCGGCTGGTGCGGCGGCGCTCTGGTCGACGAGGACGGCGCCTTCTGCATGCTCGGGGCCATCCGGATCGAGGCCCACGGCGACAGCGGCCTGGAAGCCGCCGCGGCCGCCGTGCTCCTGGACGCGATCCGCCGAACGTACGGCGATGACGTCGACTCCGTGCCGTCCTTCAACGACGCACACGGCGCGGGCCGTATCCCGCTCCGCATGGTCGACCAGGCCGCCACCCTCGCCGACACCCACGGCCTCTGAGTCCCGTCCGGACCACCCGCCTCGCACCCGAACCCCTCGCGGTCGCCCGCGAACCGCACCGACACACAAGGAGATCTGCCGCCATGCAGTCCAACAACCACACCCGCCACCCCGAACAGCCCGCGAAGCAGCTCGACTTACCGCAGCCTCCGCCCGCCCCCAAGGCAGAGAAGCACTCCCGCACCGCCGCACTGCGCACGTGGTGGAACACCGCATGGGCCGAGGGCGGAATGCTGCACGCGCGGTGGGAGGACCTGCGCCGGGCCCCGAAGGACGGCTGGCACGGCATGGCGACCTGGGTGAAGACGACACTGGGCCTCGCCGGGTTCTGCGCGATCGTCATCCTGCTGAACGGTGCGGCCGACGTCCTCTCCGAGGCGCTGTACCGGCTGGCGACCGCCATTCCGACCGTGCAGATCGGCACCGACACCTCCACCGGAGTGCTCGCCGTCGTCGACCAGCCGGTACGTACGTACATCGCGCAGCACTCCGCCGGCCTCGCCGTCAGCGCCTCCGCCCTCTATGCGCTGTGGCAGCTCACCGGCATCACCGCCTTGGTCCTGGGATGGCTGACCCGGAACAACGGCGTACGGCTCACCTGGACCGCATGGGGCGCGGGCACCGTATGGATGGTCTGGACGGCCACCCCGCACACCAGCCGCCCTGTCGCCGCCGGACTCGCCGTCCTCGCCTGGACCCTGCTGAGCGCGTTCGCGCTGCGCGGCCTGACCCTGCGCCGCCGCGTGGGCTACCCCGCGGCGCGTCCCGCCACGGTCACCGTCCGGCCCGAAATCCACATCCTGGCCCTGATCCCGGTCCCGGCTGCCCCCGGCGACGACCACACAGACACAGTCCGCCCGTTCCAGCGCTGACCCCCGGTCGCTCCGCCTGGCCCTCGCGCACCCCGCCCCGGCGCGGTGCGCGAGGGCCGGACAGGCCGACCGGCCGCCACGTACCCGACGTCCAGGAAGGACACATGTCTACCCACTCCATGATCACCCCCTTCGACACGGAGGGAGAGCCCACCCCGTCCCCGGGCGCGTGGGCGCGGGACATTTCGCTGACCGACGCCCCCCGGCCGACCCCTCCACCTACACCGCTCCCCCGGCAAAGCACCGGCTTGCCGCCTGATCCGAGAGGACCACCGCCCATGACCACCGCTGTCCGCGCTTCCGCCTTCACTGAGCCCGAGCGGCCCAAGAACCTCCAGATCCGGTTCGTCACGCTCGGCGGATCGTTCGTCGACGTCATCGGCCTCGGTGAGCACCTCAAGAACCGGTGGAAGTGCCACGGCTGCAAGGACACCTCGCGGTTCCCGGAGGAGGACTACCTGTTCAGCATCCGCGAGAAGGCGAACGCTCACGCCGCCGCCTGCCGCGCGATCCCGCTGACGTGACCACCCCCCGCCACCCGCGCGCCGCCCTGCTGCTCGCCGCCGCCGTCCCGCTCACTGCGGCGACGGCCACCGCCGTACTCAAAGCCAGCCACCTCAAGCTCTACGCCGACCGGCACCGCATCGAGCTGAAGCCTCAGCCCCGCCGCTCCTGCCCCGACCGCCGGGGCGCGGGCGGCTGGTGGGTCGACGGCGCGAACCCGGAGATGGAGGCGTGCAGCTGCTGGGCCGACCGGCGCGAGCTGCGCATCCGGCTCCTGCCCGTCCCGGCATGGCCGGACGAACCCCCGTTCTGACGGATCCCCGTGCTGCCCCGGCCAGCTACAGGCGCTGGCCGGGGCAGTGCGGAGGACCGGACAGCCCGGCCCGAACCTGGAGGACCCTGTGGCACAGATCAGTTTCCCCCTCGACCAGGCGAACGAGGCGCTCGATCAGTTCCTCAACGACGGCGCGCGTGAACGCGACGGCCGCCGTATGGCTCGCAACGTCCTTGACGCCCAGAACAGGGACTGCCTGGCCGTCATCATCGACCCCGCCGAGCACCACGAACTCCTCGACGCCCGGCGCGCGTTCCACAAGTCGCAGCAGCCGAAGGACGACGCCAGCCTGCCGCCCGGCTACCGGCCCTACCTCCACTCACCGAACGCCACCGTCAACAGGCTGCTGCCCACCGAACCCCTGAACGCTCCTCTGGCCCACGCCCTGTTCAAGAAGGCGTTCGAGGAACTTACTTCGGACGAACGGGACTACGTGACCGGGGTCGCCATCTCGGTGCTCCTGCGGGCCACGTTCGATCCGGACAGCCAGGGCGCCGTACCGATCCTCATGGTTTCCCATTCCGACGACGACCCGGAACCCCGCCAGTACTGGCGGCTCGCTTACAAGACCGACATCGACGGTCTGTTCCTGCGCGCCGACGCCAACGGGATCTTCGGCGAGGAATGGTCGATCGTGACCGGCTCCGGGTGGCGGATCGCTTCCGGCTGGTGGGACCGCGAGGACGCAGGCCGCGCCGTCGCGGCGATCGCCCGGGTCCTGCCGTACATCGACTGGATGGACACGGACCCGGACGACTTCACCGACCGCTCGAAGAACGCGCTGGCAGCCACGATTCGCCGCTACCACTACGCCGGGATCCGCGAGAACCAGAGCGAACCGGAACCGCTCACCGCCCACTGACACGAGCCCCCGCCGCACACCGGCGGAGGCCTGCAGTAAGACCCACCATCCACAGCACGGGGCGGCCGCAGCATCGGCGAAGAGGCCGGCCGCCCCGCGCACCCCTCGCATCCCGAACCGAGATGAGGAGCACCTTCAGCATGACCGATCGCCCGCGCACCATCGAGTCCCTCGCCCTGATGGGTACCCTGGCCGCCGTCTTCGACGGCCTGCACCCGCTGTGCGATCAGTGGGTCCAGAACAGCAAGGACGCCGCTGCCAAGGGCGTCCACGGTGACCATCTCGTCTTCCGTGACGGCACCCCCGTCACCGAGAACCCCTGGCACAGCGCGCCGACGATGACAGCGTCCGCGTTCGGCCGCCGCGCCGTCGCCCGGCACGTCGCCTCCTACAGCGCCGTACAACTCGCCGCGACCGTTGCCGTCACCCGCGCTCTCGGCTACCGCGTTCCGGCAGGGGCGCTGCTCGCCGGGGCCGCGATCAACGCGGGGACTCACGCGCTGATCGACCGCCGCGACCCGCTGATCTGGCTGGCGAAGAAGTGCGGCAAGCACGGTTACATCCAGCACGCCACCGTTGTCCGCAAGGTCGGCACCGCATGGCCCGAGCCGGTCCAGGACACCGCCGGGCCCGGCACAGCGCTCATGGAGCTCGACCAAGCACTCCACCGCGCCATCGGCATCGGCGCCGCGGCCGTCACCGCCTGGCTCGCCACCCGCAAGCCCAGCAGCCGGTGACCGACGCCTCGTGCCCGCTGCACGAGGCCGCCGCCCTGATCACTGACAACGCCGGGCAGCGCCTGAACTGGGCTGCCCACGCCCTCGACCCGCAAGGAGATCTCATATGACGACCGGGCTGACGCCGCTGTACCCGCAGCTGCCGGAGAACGCGCTGATCGTGCTGATCGGCGCCTCCGGGGCCGGGAAGACGACGCTGGCGAGCACCTGGCCCGCCTTCCAGGTCCTCTCGCTGGACGCCCTGCGCGGCTGGGTGAGCGACGACGAGGGCTGCCAGGATGCCAGCGACGACGCCGTTGACATCCTGCACCTGCTCGTGGAACGCAGGATGGCCCGTCGGCGCAACACGGTCATCGACGCGACGAACGTGTCCAGCGCCGCGAGGGCCCCGCTGGTCGCCGCTGCCAAACGCCACGGCATGCCCGCCATCGCGGTGGTCCTGGCGACGCCGGAGGACGTGTGCTTGGCACGACAGGTCCCGCGCCCGGACAACCGGACCGTCCCGGACGACACGGTCCGCGCGCAGCACAGGGCCCGGGTCCACTCCCACCAGTCGCTGCGCGGGGAGGGCTTCAACGAAGTTCTCTTCGCGGAGAATCTCTACCGCTTGGAGCCGTTCCTGCGGCGGCTGAGCGAGACCCGCGGCGCCGACCTCGGGCTGGACGGCGGCGACGGCCTGGGCAGCCTGCTCCTGGTCCGCCGCATCTTCGGCCCCGAGATCCTGCCGCTGTGGCAGTGGAAGGACGGCTCGGACATCGCGGGCGGCGACCGGGTCGCGGAGATCCGCCTCGGTCAGCTGTACCTCACCCTCGCCCTGCGCCAGGACGTCGACGGCGAGGGCGACTACGGCTTCGACGTCATGGTCCCCTGCCCGTTCGACCCCGAGTGCAGCGGCTACGCCTGGGTGCCGGCCTACAGCGTCAGCTGCCTGCACCGCGCGCTCACAGGCCAGTTGGACAACCACGAGGACATCGCCTGCACGGTCCACGGCAGCTTCGACGACGTCGACCAGGAGGCCGACGACCACGCCGCACAGGCGCTGGAGGCGGCCCGCGGATGACCACCGAGCCCGCCACCGGCTCCTCTTCCGGCTGGGACCAGGCCATCTACCGGTGCGGCCGGTGCGGAGCCCAGTCCACCGTCACCACGGAAGAGGCCTACCTCCAGGCCGTCGGTGTCCACACCGACGCGCACGCCGTGTGGGACCGCCTCAATCCCATGGAGCGCGACGGCTTCGCCTCCATCCTCCGCACGATCCTGTCGGCGCCGGACCTCGGATTCGAGTTCCTGGCCCTGGCCGACAGGCGGCAGCACACGGGAGACACGCAGTCGTCCCCGGCCGTGCTCGGCACGAACACCCCACAGCCCGACTCTTCGCCGTCGAACGCGACGGCCCGAGCCACCGAGTAGGAGAACCGCCATGCCCACCACCGTGATCACCGCCGCCGACATCATCCGCCACTACGCCGCCGCCATCGCCTATGTCGCAGAGAAGGACAAGGACCAGGCCACCGACATCGGCACCTTTGCCGATCAGCTCGGCACCGCGGCCCGCAACTTCTTGATGGCCCGCATCGACGGTCACGAGGACGTGCAGACCGCTGCGGCTTTCCTCCACGAGGCCCACGTCTCGATCGACGCCAACGAGCGCACCGTGTTCCTCCGCAAGGCCGACAAACTCCTTGCGCCCATCGTCTGGGACATGACCGAGGAGTACCGCGGCATGGTCGGAGATGGCGACGAGGGCGATGGCTGACGATCAGCCCGCAACAGGGCGCCAGCTTTCCCTATCCGGGTGGTGCTGGATAAGGCCGGCTACATCCGCGCCGCCCGCGTGTCCAGCATCGGCGGCCACCGCGTGGCCGCGACCGCCGAAGACCCCGCGCATAGCCCGGTGACAAACCGAGTAACGGTCCGGGCCTGTCGCTACCAGGCCCGGACCCGGGCGCACCGCCGCACCGTCCACGACCCCGGCCGCGACTAAGGCGACGCCGCACGCCATCACCACCCGGCTCGACTTCTGACAAGGAGGCCCTCATGGCCGTCCAGACCGTTCAGGCCGACACCTTCACCGCGCTCGACAACTGCTTCACCAGGGACCTCGCCGCCCTCATCGGTAGCGACCCGCCGCGCAGCCTGACCCCGAACCGGTTCATCGACCTGGTCGAAGAGGTCCGCGACGTCCTCGCCGACTCCCGCCTCGGCAACTTCCAGGACGCCAGCGATGACCTCGACTCCGCCGCCGCCTACCTCACCGACGCACTGATCGAGCCCGGCGCCGGCCAGCCCGTGCTCCTGGCCCGCGCGCGGACCCACCTGCGCGATGCCATCGAGACGGCCAGCTGATGAGTTGAGCGCGCTCTGTGCCCCCCGGACCCCGCACCCGCCGGTGCCGGGGCGGTCGCAGTGGCCCCTCAGCCCAGCAGAGGACCACACACGAAAACCCCGGGACGGGACACACAAAGGCGTCCAAACCAAATGCCCGTCCCGGGGCTGCCCCATCCCGTACAAGACGAGAGGGAATCCCCAGTATGACCGCCCCGACCCGTCCGAGCAGGACACTTCACATCACCACAGCTGTCCTGCCGCTGGCCGGCTGGACCGTCCACGCCGTGGTGATGCACCGGCGCCTCGCCGCCGCGGGCCGCGATCCGCTTACCGGTGCCCTGCGCCGCGACGGATTCACCGCCCGCGCCCAGCGCCTGGTCGACCGCCACGACGACACCGCCGTCCTGATCGCGGACCTCGATCACTTCAAACAGCTGAACGACCGGCTCGGGCACACCCCAGGCGACAGTGCCCTCGCCGCGGTGGCGGCCCGGCTCATGGAGTGGGCAGGCCCGCGCGGAGTCGTCGGCAGGCTCGGGGGCGACGAGTTCGCGGTCGCTACCCGGATCAGCCCCCGTCACCGCGACCTGCGGATCGAGCAGCTCGGGCACCTCCTTGCCCTGCCCGTCCCCATCGAGGGCGAGCCCGTACATGTCGGTGTCTCCGTCGGCGCCGCCACCGCCCACGTGACCGGCACCGCGGATCTCTCGGCACTCCTGAGGACTGCTGACACGGCGATGTACGCGGGCAAGCACACCGGGATCCCCGTCCAGGCCCGCCCCGGCGATCCCGCCGCCCCCAGCGTCAACGGCCGACGCGCCGGGCGCCCCGGCACCAGCACCCACGCCATCAGGAGCGCCGCGTGAGCCTGACCCCCGAGACCGTACGGGCCATCACCATCCGCCAGCCCTGGGCCACGGCCATCGCTCACGGCACCAAGCGCGTGGAAAACCGCAGCAAGCACTGGAACTGGCGGGGTCTCTTGCTGATCCACACGGCCAAGGCGGTCGACCGGCCCGCGCTGCATGACCCGCTGGTCGCCACCGCGATCCGCGGACACGACCTGGAGACCGGCGCGGTCATCGCCGTCGCCCGGCTGGCCGACTGCCACCCCGACTGCCACGACAGCGCCGACGGGCCGTGCAGCCCGTGGGCGCAGCGCGACGCTCACCACCTCGTCCTTGCCGAGGTCCAGGCGCTGCCCCTGCCTCTTCCCTGCATCGGCGCCCTCGGACCCTGGCGGCCGCCGCAGAGCGTCCTGGACCAGGTCCTCCTCCAACTGCCCGACCTGCGTGCCTGACAGGACGCCGCAAGAAGCCTCTGTGGGAGCCGGGCCTGATCCCGGCCCCTGGCGGCCTCCTGGAGGCCGGGGGCGGCTCCGGGCGCGGCAACGCCCCGGGGATGGTCCGCTCCGTCGCTGGCCATGCCGCCAGTCGGACGCTCCCCCGGGGCTCCTTCACTTTCGCATGTTCAAGGAGCCCTTCACCATGCAGCCTTCTGTACTCCCCCTGGACCGCCTCATAGGCCCCGTGCACGCTGCCCAGTTCATCAACAGCCTGGTCGGCGACCTCATCACCCAGGACCTGCTCGCGGAGTCGGTCGCCTACCGGCTCGTCTGCGAAGGCGTCCTGGCGGGCGACTCGTTCCTGCTGGCCGACCCCGGCCAAGCATGGGCCCTGCGCCCCGGGACCACCGACCCCGCTCCGGGCCTGCTGCTCGTCATCCGGCGGGACGCCGACCAGCTGACGGTCGAAGACGAGCACGGGCAGCGGCACCGGATCCCGGTCTGCGCCCTGAAGACCTACGAGCTTGACCAGTGGTTCTGGGCGCGCGACGGCGAGCCCACCTCGTGACCAGCGACACCACGAGCACCACCCATCCGCACACCAACGACATGGAAGGCAGGACGCGGTGAGCGTCATCGGACAAGAGGCCGGAATCGAGCACGGCTCGATGCGCGGCTACCGACAGCACACCTACCGGCGGATCAAGGCGACCGAAGAGTGCGGCTGCCTCGCTGCGGTGCGGGAGCACCAGCGCAAGAGCAAGCCGGTCACCGGGCGCAGCGAAAAGCAGAAGCAGTGGTTTGGCGGCCAGTTCGTACACAGCGGCACCGGGTCGCAGCCCGGGCGCCCGATCCTTCCGCCCGGTGACTGCCCGACCGACGGGTGCGGGCAGGAATGCGCCGGGCGTACCGTCCAGCGCCTCGGCTGGGTCCGCGTCCACGTCCAGGGGTCCGAGGTCCCGCCCCGCACGTTCTGCTCCGGCTCCTGCGCCACGGTCGGCATCGCGCTCGCCGAACTCCGTATGAAGCCCACAGCCTGAACCGGCGGGCCGCTACATCCATGTCCGGCCCGGGGCGGCCGCCGGCTACGAGCCCGGCCGCCCCGGCTGCCACCCAGCCACCACCACCGACGCCGCCCAGCGGCAGACGAGGACACACCGTGAAACTCCGCATCGACCACCCGGACCTGGCGGCCGCCAGATGACTCCAGCCGTCCCGCAGCACCGCACCACGGCGCACGCCGATCCCATCACCCCCGCACAGGAAGGCCCTTTCATGACGAACGGCACCACCCACCTCACTCGCCTGCGCACCCGGATGCTGGCCACCGCCTACTGCAACGCGGACCTCTGGACCCAGCGCACCGCCTTCCTCACCGACCAGGCCGTGGCCGCCCTCGCCCACCGCGACCCCGCCGCAGCCGAGGACCTCGCCGCGCAGCAGCTGGCCCCCGAATTCCTCCACGACACCCAGATTCTGGGCGCGGCCGTAGAGGCCGGCATCGACACCAGCACCTGGCCGGAGCGGCGCGAGAAGATCCAGGCCTACGCCCGCGAGGCCGCCGGGCTCGACCCGCACTTCGACCCGGCCACCGAGGCCCACCGGCTGTGGGCCTCCCTCCGCAGCCACTACCCGCAGATCGCGGCTGCACTGGCCGATAACCTCAGCGGCCTCCCGGAGTCCTGGCGCGAGGACCTGTTCACCCCCGCCCGCCCGACGCTCAAGAACATTCCCGGCCCGGAGACGGCACCGTACGACCCCACGGACTGGGAAGACTGCGAGGCCTGCGGCGAAGCCCAGGATCAGTGCCGTTTCCACAGGGGGTTCTTCGCCGGCCAGGAGTACCAGTCCGACCTGGTCAAGACCCTCCTGACCGACGGCGTCGCGATCGAGCATGTCCAGGAGCGCCACGCTGAACTGGAGCGACTCCATGCCCAGACGACGACGGCCCCGGACAGGGACGAACCCGCCGCCGCCCTCTGAACCATCGACCGGGGCGGCGGCCGCCCGCGGCTCCGGCCGCCCCGGTCCCCTGCCCACCTGTGACGAAGGGACCCTCATGCACCACCAGACCATCAACGCCTCTGCTCACTCCCGCCCGCCGATCGTCGCGCTGTGCGGGTCGACCAGGTTCTGGGAGCAGCTCGCCGAAGCCAACCTGTACGAGACCGCGGCCGGACGGATCGTCCTCGCACCCGGATGCAACCTCAAGCAGCCCCACGCGCTGTGGACGGACCCCGCCCAGGCCGACCGGCTCAAGCCGATGCTGGACGTACTGCACCGCCAGAAGATCGACCTCGCAGACGAAGTCCTCATCGTCAACCCCGACGGCTACATCGGCGACAGCACCCGCAGCGAGATCGAATACGCCCGCAGCATCGGCAAACCCATCCGCTACACCCACCCGTACGAGCAGGCGAAGACGACCGCGGCGGACAGCATCACCAAGGAAACCGAAGCCACCGTGACCCCAGCGGTACAACCGTTCATGGAAAGCAGCCGATGAGCGCTCCCCCCGAACGGCACCCTGCCGACGGGCTGACCCTGGCAGAACTTCGCACGGAGCTCCGCCACCTGATCGCGCTCGCCGACAGCGCGGAGCGCCCCAAGCCCACCCGCATCAACCCGGCCGGCCACGCCATGCCCGGACACGAATGGGAGATCAACCAGCGCGTCCTTGCGAAAAACTTCCAGACCATCCCCACGTGGCTGGTGCGCACCGTCGATGAGTCGGAGGTCGCCGACGCGGTGTACGTGTCCTCGCCGGACTGCACGCATCCCACCGACGACTTCATCGCCATGCCGACCGAAGACGCACGCCGTCTCGCCATGGCACTACTGGCCGCAGCCGACCGCGCCGACCACACAGCCCTTGGCATCACCCGCCTTGAGGACAGCCGGAAACCGCAAAGCGGCCGATGAGCCGCTCCTCCTCAGGCCTCTGACACCGGCCTGGGAGGTCCATCCCCCCATCTGGGAGACATGATCGTGTCGGACACCACCACCATCGAGTGGACCGAAGCCACCTGGAACCCCGTCACCGGCTGCACGAAAGTCAGCCCCGGGTGCGACCACTGCTACGCCGAAACCTTCGCCGAACGGTGGCGCGGTACCCCCGGCCACCACTTCGAGAACGGCTTCGACATCCAGCTGCGGCCCGAGCGGCTGCTGGTGCCGCTGCGCTGGAAGAAGCCCCGCCGGATCTTCGTGAACTCCATGAGCGACCTCTTCCACGACAAGGTCCCCGACGAGCACATCGCCCGCGTCTTCGCCGTGATGGCGCTCACCCCGCAGCACACCTACCAGGTACTCACCAAGCGCCACGGCCGGATGCGCGCCCTGCTCTCCAGCTTCGCCTTCCGCCAGGCATGCGAGGAGGCCGCATCCGCGATCGTCAGCGACGACGCGACGCCGGTCCCCCAGTACCGACGTGATGCGTACATGAGGCAGTGGTGGAGCCACTTCGCCAAGCCGCTGCCGAATGTGTGGCTCGGGGTCTCCGTGGAAGACCAGAAGCGGGCCGACATCCGCATTCCCGCGCTCCTCGACACCCCCGCAGCCGTTCGCTTCCTCTCCTGTGAACCGCTCCTCGGACCCGTCGACCTCTTCGGCCTGATCGTCCCCGGCCGTGGCCGACCCAAGCTCACCTACTGGCTCGACGGCCGCCCCGGATGGGGAGCACCCCACACCACCAGCACCGGCCTTCAGATGCAGTCCATGGAAACCGGACCGCGCATCGACTGGGTCATCGCGGGCGGCGAATCCGGCCGCGGCGCCCGACCCGCACACCCTGACTGGTTCCGCACCCTCCGCGACCAGTGCGCCCACTCCAACGTCCCCTACTTCTTCAAACAATGGGGGGAGTGGGCACCCACCGGCGCCCTCGTCATCCGCAACAGGCCCGTGCCTGGCAGCGAACTGGTCGGCGACCCGGTCGACAACCGTGGACACCGCATCGAGATGCGCCGCATCGGGAAGAAGGCAGCCGGCCGCGCCCTGGACGGCCGCCACCACGACGCCTTCCCGGCCACCATCCCCCGGTGACCGGCCGCGTCTACCTCGAACGCGGTGAGCCCGTCACCGTGATCACCGCGTTCAGCACCCGCCGCGCCCCCGAAATCACCGGCGACTGGCTGGACTTCCACTGGCCCGGCCGACCACCCGCAGCCGGACCCCGGAACGTAGCGATCCGCCGGGCAGACGGATCCACCACCATCCGCCCCTTCCGGGGCCTACGCCGCCCGCCATCAGAAAACGCGGCCGCCACCGCGGCCTGTACATCACCGGCATCAGCGGTCCGGACAGCGACGACGATGCCCACCCCGCCGCGTTCGTCGCACTCGGACACCAGCTGTGGTCCGCCGTCATCGAAGCTGCCGCCGCGTACATGGACCGCATCCACGGCTGGCACAGCCTTCACCTGTACCCCGACGACGACCCGGCGGAGCTCATCCCCCGCATCCCGCGCGCCGTGCACACGCACGCCGTGATCCTCCGTCACCCACACCCCGACTATCCCTGCGGCTGCGAGTGGGACGACACCTGGCGCCTGATCTACGCCCCGCCTGACGAGCCGGACGCCGTCCCGATCACTGCCATGCGACACCCCTCCGCCCCGGCCGTCTCCGCCCACATTCCCAACCCCGACCACGACACGATGTCCGCGACCTGGGCGGCTTGAGCCAGGCCAGCTGTCAGAATGGCCAGCACCCAAAGGGGGTCCTGTCCTACCCGGTTCACGACGGGTAGGACAGGACCCCCCTTCTGCGTTTCAGACCAGCTCTGATGTCAGGCAGGCAACTGCTCGTGCTCGGTGAGTTCCCGCACGAGCGCCACGTATTCTGCGGGCTGCTGCTCACGTAGGACCCCGAGCCATACACGAGCCCCCCGCGCAAAGTCTTCGGCAGTCATCTTCAAATGCAGATGCTGAACGATGTAGAAGGCATCGTCGTACGGCAGCCGACGAGGTTGCTCAACCTCTGAGGCAGGCGGAACGCTGCCCGCGTCGGCCACGGAGGGCTCGCGGTCTTCCTGCGCTGTCGGCTGACGCTGGGCCGGTGGCTTCGCCGGGCTCAGCGCCGGTTCGCCTACCGGTTTGTTGTCCGTGGACAACAAACTCTTGTCCTCGCACCCCGCCGGCGCCTCCCCCGACGGGACCTCCTGACCGGTCGACTCCTGCTCGACGGAGTTGTTGTCCGCGGACAACAAACTGGGGTCCCCAGCGCGCAGCGCCTGGAGTTGGATGCGTTCCTCGGCTTTGGCCAGGGCCATCGCGTCCTTCGACGCCTTCAAATGGTCCAGAAGCGCGGCTGCATCCAGGCCGGAGTTGTCCTTGGCGTACCGGGCGAGGGACCGCCCATCGCGCTCAGCGAGAGTTCCAGCGCTCAGCATGGTCTGCAGTTCTGTTGGCAGCTCAAGCAGCACCAGTTGGTTCGTCACCCACGACCGGTCCTTGCTCAGCCTCTCGGCCGCCCGCGTCCGGGCACCGCGTTCCGTGGACTCCGCGCACACAGCCACCAACTGTTCCACACCGCGGGCACGCTCGATCACGTCGAAATCCTCCCGTTCAAGGTTCTCCTTGAGCAGGTGGTTTATGAACTCTTCGCGACTGGAGGCGAGATCATCGCGGACAACGAAGTCCAACGTGTCCAGACCAACATGGACGGCGCTGTGGAAGCGCCGCTCACCGTTGACCAGGACGTGGCCTGCCTCGCCGATCCGGTCCGCATGGTCCGGCCACAGTGCGAGATAAGCTGACCGGGTCACAGCCACGCACGCGGCCAGCTGTGCCTGGCGCAACTCCTCGCCGAAACGGAGCTTGTCCTCGTCCGTGCCGAAGTTACGGCGCGGATTGAGAGGAGTGGGGGAGACCTCGTCCAGCCGTAGCCGCACCAGTTCGTAGACGGGAACGTCTCCCTGGGCGACGGCCTTGGCCCGGCCTCGAGCACTTCGACCGCGCCGGGCGTCACTGAAAGAGGCGCCGGTTCCCAGCCGGTCTGCGACGCTCATCCGCTGATCCTCCGTGCGATCGCCCGCATTGCCTCCGCCTGCTCGCAATAAGGGGCGTACGCCAACAACGGTTCCTTCATCCGCACCGCCTCCCGCTGATCCTTCAACTCCGGCACGACAGCCAGCACCGGAGGATCTCCGATCTTCTGCCACTCCTCCAGGGACGACGTCGCGACATAGCCCTTCCGGCTGTCGTACATGTTGACGACGAAGCCGAGCTGAGCGATGACGACCTCTATGTCCTCAATCAGGTCCTCGATCTGCTCTTCGAGCATGTCATAGGCATCAGCCGACGAGTCCTCGGACAGCACCGGGATGACGATGCCCGAAGTGCTGTCTTCCTCGCCTTCACGGGTGCGGCAGTAATAGATGGCCGTGTCCATGCTGTAGCCGAGGCTCGGAGGGCAGTCCACGACGATGAAGTCGAAGTCGTGTTCCAAAGGCTCCAGAGCTTTCTCCAGGGCAGTCTCCTTGATCCTGACGAAGCGACTCGTGGCCAGCTTGGCGTCAAGGAGGAAAGCGTCCTTGCAGGCCGGCAGGAGCCAGAGATGGTCCTCGAAATCACCGCCCTTTATCGGGATCAGAAGGTCCGTGAGCGTCCCATCCTTGACCTCACCGAGCATGTGCTTGGCGAGGCTGGGGGCGTCAATGTCGATGAGAGGATGACCGAGCTGCTTGGTCAGGTGACCCTGTGGGTCAAAGTCGACCAACAACGTGCGGTGCCCGGTTTCAGCGAGAGCCTGGGCAACACCGGCGGACACCGAAGTCTTGCCGACACCGCCCTTCTGGTTGCCGAAGATGAAACGGCGAGCGCCAGTGACCCGCTGCGGCTTGGGCCGCGGTGACGGGTGCTCATCCAGCCACAGCCGGATTGACTGGGCAATGCCCTGGTTGTAGGAGATACCGCGGGACTTGCAGACCTTCCTGAGCTTGTCGTACAGCCCGGTCGGCAGATACGTAGCGAAGGACGTCCCGCCAGCGGTGTCCACGATAGGCCGGACGCTCTTGGCCTTCCGCCAGGCTTCGACGCCCTGGGTCACAGCGTCCTGGATGTCAGTATCCACCTCGGCAGCACGGACCTTGAGCTCTTTCCGTAGCTCAGAGGGTAGTTTGGCTACTACCTTTTCCCGATCGTTCGGGTCGTATGGGACAGTCATGGCGCTACCTTACTCACCTTCTACGCTGGCGCCTCTGATTGGTACAGCCCACAAACCCGATGTCACGCCGTTACCTTTCGCCGCGCGTATACGAGGCGCAGGATGGGAGCTGTGGAGAGTCACGGACAGATCCGAACAGGCCGTCCAGACGACAGCCGGGCACCGGGAGGGTCTACTCGGGGATGTGGATGCCTTGGTATCCGTGTCCGAGTCCGCGGCGCCGGGTCCGTGTCGCCCGGGAGATGGGCAGCGGGACGGTAGCCGTTCCGGTGGTGGGTTCGTCGTCCGGGGCCTGGGTGCCGATGTGGCGGAGCAGGGCGGTGGTGGCGGCCGGGATGGTGGCGAGGATCCGTGCCGCAGCTGGGTCGATCGTGGACAGTGCGGTGACGAGCATGCCGATGGCCTCAACCGTGTCTTCCACGGCACTGATGCTCCACGTCCTGGGGCCGGCGGTGTCGGCGAGTGCGCAGGAGGCGTCGGCGATGTCGGCGGCGAGGGAGTCGACTGCGGGGGCGGCCCGGTTTGGCAGGCGCACGCCCGGACTGTCGGTCTTCGGTGCGGGGGGTGTTGCCGGGATGGAGATGGTCCGCCTGGTGACTGTCACACCGTCATGATCAACCCAGCTGAGGGGTGTGGGTGCCTGCCCCGTGGGAGGGGAGGGACCCGGCCCAGTCAGGCCGGGTCGGTGGTACCGGGTCCCCCGGGCGCGGTGTGGTCAGAACTGCAGCCGGTCCTTGTATCTGGGGGCGAGGACGCAGTGCAGTCCCTCGATGAAGCCGGGCCCCCACCGGTGGTCCGTCCCGTTGTCGATGTGCACGGTGTCCGAGGCGTTGTCGGGCGGGCTGTTGTCCACGCGGAGCTGTAGCCAGCGGGCGGTGACGGGGTCGGTCGGGTCGTCCAGGTCGTGGCCGTGGGCACGGAGCCGGGCATCCCAGCGCCGCCGGAGGTCCAGGTCGTGCTCCCCGGGCGCGCGGGTGAAGAGCTCGTCCACGTGGATGCGGTGGACGTCGGCGGGAGCGATGCCCCGATCCTGCGCGATGATGTACAGGGCGGTCGTCAGGGCAGCCCCGCCGTCCGCGTGGATGACCCCGTCCCACGACATCGTCGTGTCCGGCCATACCGGGCCCAGCAGTTGCAGGGTCCGCTCCCAGGCGGCGTGCCACTGCTCGGGCCCGCCCCGGTCCTCGTCCTGCCACTGCCTGAGCTGATCCAGCACCAAAGTCGCCATGCCCCCTATCCTGCCGCCCGTTACCGGCCGGCGGGAGCGCCCCCGGGGCCTGGCCGTGCCCGGTAGCGTGAGCGTGAACCAGTCGCGCCGACGCCGCGGTCACGGTGACCCGCTGCCGTTACGCGGTGGGTCAGGGGCCGGTGAGGATGTCGTGGGTGCCGATCCGGCGCCAGATGATGTGCTGCGTGCCGGGCAGTATTGCCTTGCCGTATTGCCAGGTCGCCCGTCCGTTGCCGTCCCAGGTGAGTTCGTAGACGCCGCGTGCGCACTGGACGCGTTTGATGCGTAATCCGGTCCGGAAGGTCCCGCCGTGGCGGAGGCCGCGGAGATCGGGGACGAAGGCCCGTGCGACGACGTGCTGGAAGCGGTGGCGCTGTTGGGGGGTGAGGCGGTTCAGGTCGGTGGTGAAGCGGGGTGTGGCCTCGTAGGTGGGCACGGTGGTCTCCTCCTGGAAGCACGAAGCCCCCGGCCGGTGGCCGGGGGCGGAGAGATCTCGCTCGGGTGGAGGGGGTCGGGGTGACGTAGTGCATGAGGCGGTGTCTTGGCCGTTGTCCGGGGGGCGGTACGTGAAGGTGCGCTGGATACCGCCGGTGTCGTTACTTGGTGTTTTTGAGGTGTGTGAGGCGCGTGTGACCGGGTGCCGCGCAGCATTTGCATGGCCCTGGTGGTGTCCGCCGGGCGGGCGCGGTGCCGCCGGAAATGCCCGCTGGACGGGATCGGCGGTGAAGTTCCGGTGAACTGTCCCGCCGCACGGGATTACGCTTTTCCGCAGGTCGGAGACGGTGTCCCCTGTGGGGATGCTGAGTGTCGCGAAGGTTCAGAGGCGTAACTCGTGGCGGTATTACGTGCGCGGGGTCGCGTTCGGGGACGGCCGCCGTCCGGTCGGCCAGTTCCTCAAGGCCGCCCAGGAGGCGGCCGGGCTGCCGCCGGGGCGGTGGTTGGGGCGCGGCCTGGCCGGGCTCGGGCTGACCGAGGGCGCGGAGGTGTCCGAGCGTCAGCTGGAGTTGCTGTTCGGCGAGGGCCGGCACCCGGACGCCGACCGGATCGAGCGGCACCTCCTGGACGGCGGCGCCGATGCGGCCACCGCGCGGCGGGCGACCGTGCTCGGGCAGCCGATCGAGGAGATCGAGGCCCGCAATCAGACCCCGCTGCTCGCCCTCGATCTCACTTTCCGTCCGCAGGCGTCCGTGACCGTGCTGTGGGCGCTGGGAGACGACCGGACCCGCCGGGTCATCGAGCGGGGGCACGAGCGGGCCATCGACAGGGCACTGCGCTGGCTCGAGGACGAGGTCGCGGAGACCCGGTGGTCTTCCGGTCGCGGCCGCGCGAAGACGCCGGCCTTGGTGGTCGCGGCGTTCCGGCACTTCGACAACCGGGACGGCTTCCCGCTCCTGCATGAGCACTGTCTGGTCCTCAACCGCGTGCAGCGCCTGGACGGCAGCGGTGAGCCGGTGTGGGGCGCGCTGGACACCCGCCGTCTCTACCGGCATGTGGTGGCCGCCGGGACGCTCTACACCCTCGCGATGACGACGGAGGTGTGCGAGGAGCTGGGACTGGCGACGGTGCCGAGGGAGGTGACGGCGGGCCTGCGTCCCGTCATGGAGATAGCCGGTGTCGACTCCGACCTCATCGACTGGTCGGCCACCCGCCGCCAGCAGATCGAGGACGTCTTGGAGGGCCTCACCTACAAGTACGCGCAGAAGCGCGGGCGACTACCCGGCGAGAAGGCGCGGAACGGCCTTGGGTGGTGGGCGGCGCAGGACACCCGCCGTGAGAAGAAGACCCCGCGCCCGCTGGAGCAGCTGCTCGTGTGGTGGAAGGCGTCCGCGCTGCTGAAGTTCGGCAGGCAGATGATCGACGGGCTCCTCGACCGCTGCCGCGCGGCGGGCGTGGCGATCCGGGCCCGGGTGGACCCGGTGGTGGACATCGCGCTCGCCGCCGTCGACGTCGCCGCGGTCGTCTTCACCGTGCGCGGCAGGTTCGCCCGCCGTCACGTCCTGGCCGAAGCGCGTCGGCACCTGCTGGAGACGCTGCGCGGCCAGGAGTTCACGCGCGGCCTGGACGACTACATCGCGGGCCGCGCCCTGTCCGACCACTCCCGTCAGTCCACCGTTGCCCAGCCCGGCCGCCGGGCCCCGGCCGCCGACCAGGTCTTCTACACCGCCGACTTCGCCGAGCCTGATCGCTGGTGGATCGCCGGCGCCGACGGCGAGCCGCCCCGGGAGTCGTCCCGCTACGAGCGGGCCCAGGTGGCCAGCCTCGCTATACGCAACGCGATCCGCGCCGCCCGCACCGCGCCCGCCGGGAAGGGTGACCCCCCGGCCGCGACGTTGGCCG